>JBAXBD010000088.1:0-13586 GCA_037142165.1 Schlesneria sp.
ACCACCGACTGTGCAGGCACCCATCGCAATGACATATTTGGGGTCGGGCATTTGTTCGTAAAGACGGCGAACGCGACTCGCCATTTTGTAGGTCACGGTCCCCGCAACGATCATCAGATCAGCTTGCCGAGGAGTTGCACGGAATGCACCGGCACCAAATCGGTCCATATCGAAGCGGCTTGCACCCGCAGCCATCATTTCGATCGCACAACAGGCCAGTCCGAACGTCATTGGCCAGATGCTCGACTGCCGAGCCCAATTCATCGCCTGTTCCAGCGATGTAGTAATGACGTTCTCTTCAAATCGGCCTTCAATCCAAGTCGTCATAATCGTTCCGTCCGTTTCTTATCTCTTTGGTGGAATTGAGTTGAGATACTTCTCCAAAGCCCAAACTCTACCAGCATTCGTCCCGTGTTTCACCCGAGCAGCCATCAAAACCGCAAGTACGATTCAGTTCGCTCGTACGGGATGAAACTCGCAACAATGGTCACCGTCTCTACAACACGAAGCCAACGTCAACGGAACCCCCAAAACCTGCTCAAATACCTGTTGTTCCAATTCACAGATTCCTGAATCCTGCTGTGCCAGATCATGGTACGGACAGTGGTTTTCCCGCAAAATTGGCAAGGTTTCATTCTCGCCGATTTCAACCGAAAAACCGCGATCTGAAAGAGCAACACCCAATTGAGCGAAACGCTCAGAAAGCACCGAACCTCGGACATTCGCACCGTACTGACGAACCATGGCGTCGCGAATTCGTCCCGTCACACGCTGACGAACACCCACCTCGTCGATCTTCTGCAGTTCGCTCCACAATAAACGAGCCAATTCAGAGTAGTTATCACCCAGTTGGCGTTGTCCTTGTTCCGTGATTTTGTACGTGTGATGGGGCCGACCCCGACCTTCACGAATCGTTTGACGGTCTACCAAACCCAATGACTGCAAACGACTTAGTCGCAATCGAACTGCAGTGGCAGTCACACCGGCGGCAGTACACAAATCTTGAACTGTCCCCGCCCCAAGCCGTTGCAGGCTCAGTAGAAACTGTTCGTCATCGTGTTCCAAAGCTGACTTCATCGAGCGGGTTTCCGACCGAAATATTGTTGTTTCGCCGACAGGATTGTATCCCGGAAAGGAATTAAAACAATAGTCGCTGTCAAAAGTGCGGTAATTTCTTGGGAACGGGAAGGACGTCTTTTAGAGGTTATTTGATTGTGAACTTCCGCTCAATAATCGAATCTGGATGTATGACGTCTGAGACGACCCCGCCGAGTTTCCAGCCGAGCTTCGGATCACCCGTGCGCAAAACCGCCAACTTTTCAGGGTCGATAACGATCCCGTCGCCTAATTCGACTCGCATTTCGTATTCGCCGGACTCAGTCGGCACACCGCCAAAACGGTGCGATACCATGCCTAGCGGGGGTAAAATGACGAAGTCAGACCTTTGCGGCGGTACTGCACCACCACCCAAAGCCGTTCCTTTTGGGTTAAATTTCCACGAGCCGACCTTACTGAAACTCCAGCGAATGGGATTCTGAAGTTCGGTGCACGGTTGCGAAAACGGAGCGATAAGGCCAATCGACCTGGAACGAGAAAGATTGGTCAACGTAAAAATAAAATTTGGCTTCGACGTCCCGATTTCGGCCAATTCTTCGGCCTGGTTTTCTAATTCAAGAACTGCGAGCAACTTCGGATCATCGTCATCTGGCTCAGCATCAGGCGGTGCAGGAGGCCCCTTCGTGACGCGGATTACCTGAATATCGGATCGCTCGCATTCAAGACTCGCTTCAATACGCCATCCGTTTTTGTCCCATTCGGATCGTGCACGCTCAACTTCATCACCCATGTAAAAACGTGCGCACGCGATTAACTGGAATTTGTAAACACCAGGCTTTAACGACGCAAAGAGGGAGTCCCCGTTACCTGATGCGGAACTCGTAGAAATCTCGATGACCCGCCCACGCGTCTCGCCAGGAATCAGGCAGACTCGGTATTGGTCGTCAATGTCGATCGGCCGATTGTCGTTCGACGGAACGGATTGTAGAAAATGACCATCCTCGTCATAAATCGCGATGATCATGTTTTTCGGGAACGAAGTTTCAGAAAACGGATTGAGCAATCGTTGGCCAAAATCGCGGATTCGCTCAATTCCGCAGAAAAATCGCAGCTTCGATCCCTCACAGACCTCCGTTTCGAGCGTCTTAAAAATTAGCCGATGAACTTCTGCTGCACGATTTTTAGTTTTGACCTCGGATGGTTCCCGAAGCTGTTTTCTCGATTCGATCCATTGTGCCGGGGCGAATGCGGGACGTTGAGCTAAAGTTAGCGTGTTCGCCAGGATCCCAACGAGGCAACTGAATACGATCTTCTGAGACAACCCCGTCTCCTCTGCAAATGGTCGATCAGTGTGCGCGGTCAGGAGACGTGCGCACAACATCGGCAGGTTTTCCCATCGCAGCCAACGAAAGAAAGAACCAGCCCAGCAAAAAGGCGAGGCCACCAATCGGCGTTACCGCTCCCCACTTTGTGACACCGGTCAGTGTGAGGATATACAAACTTCCGGAAAAGAGCACGATTCCTGTCGCAAACATCCAGGCAGCAATTCTCGCAGCGCGCGATGGGCGACGGTCTAAGATCAATCCGACGGCGATCAGGCCGAGTCCGTGATACATCTGATACTCGGCACCGGTCTTAAAATCATTTAAGAACTTTGTCGCCAGGGGCAATGTCTGACCGCCCACTTCACGAGTGCTTCCCGCGTACTTTTCCACGAAGACCCGATCCAGTCCGTGTGCCGCAAACGCTCCGAATGCGACAGAGAACAAACAGAAGACGGCGCCTAATGAAGTCCAGCGTGATCCAGTCATTGTTGCCTTTCCTGGCGGTCGACGCCTTACCGAGAGACGATGAGACTATTCCTTTTTTGATTCTTGAGCCGGTTTTGCTTCTTGCTCTTGCTTTGCGTCCGGCTCAGCTTTCTTCTCGGATTCCTGTTCCGTCAGGTCGAACAGTTCTTCCGCTATCGATTCCTCTGGCTTCAGTTCGATTTGTTCGCCGGTCAGGCACTCAAGATAAAATCGCAGGATGGGCCTCAGTGGCGAACCAGGATAAAGCTCAATCGCACGGCGGATCGAATTGCTCGCATCATCAACAGCCCCTGCTTCCATCTGTGCCAGTGCAATTTGATAAGTCGCGATCGATCCTTCTTGACGAACTCCCTGTATGACCTGAGCGGTCGCGCCCAGGTTCGAAGTTGGGTAGGCATCGGGGCCCATCCAAAGCGGATTCAGCGTCAGAAAAGGGAGAGTAAACATGGTTTGGGTAATCGGCATCGATGCGGCCATGTCTCGCTGATCACCCCAAAGCTTAATTGCACGAGAATAATTCGCGACGGTCAAGGCAGAAATCGCCGCCGTATCTCGCCACCCCTCCAATGATCTTTCGACAGCGAAACCTTCAAGACTCTCGAAAATTGTTTCGGCTTCGCGGCCTCGACCAACTTCCATCAGCCAGCCTCCTAAAACGAGTTTGGCCTGCGGATTTTTCTCAAGATAAATCGCATCTTCTTCCAGCGTCTTCACGGCGATTAAAACGCAGCCCATTTGATACGCTCCGGCAGCGACCTGAAATCGATCCTTGCTCTCGCTTATCGCCTTATCGACGAGTGTCTGAACCTCGGCCACTGGCTCGTATAACTGATCAATGGCATTAACGATTCCCTCTCGCTCCTGACGCTGTTCCTCAGTCATCGATTTAGAGTAGGGTCGAAATTGTTTCAGCTTCTTCATCAGATCGAGTTGCAAGTCCAGCTTGTTCATCGATCGATATTGTTGCATCAGTAATTGATTGATGCCGTTATCACCTGGCTTCAATACGTTCGCCTGTTGGAGCGCAGCAACGGCTTGATAATAACGGATTAAATTCGGACTGCTCGGCACTCCTTGTTGCGACAGGATTTCCGATTCCAATTTACCAAGAATCGTGTAGCCCATCCCCAAAACACGGTATCCTTCGGCGGAATTCGAGTCATTACGCAGTCCGTCATTTGCATTACGGATCGCCAGTAGAGCACTGGCAGCCGTCTGGGGACCTCGCCGGATTAACATCAGGTTGACGTAGTGCTGACCCATTTGAACGCCAGCAGGATCATTTGGTCGCCTTAGAGCAAACAAGTTATCGTAAGTACTTGCAGGTTTGGACCATTCTCGTGTGAAATCTTCGACGCGTTTGGACTTAGTTCGAAAACCACGTTCAATAAGGTCGAATGGATATTCTTTGAGATTCGACTCGACAGTTTCGTCGGTGATATCTTTCCAGAGGAAGATCGCCGTTGCGGAATTGAGGTCACTCAGCTCAAAGTCCCGTGTCGAGAGCAACGAATAGAACGTCGCGTAATCGGGAGCTTGCAAAGGGCCGGTCAAACGGGGCCAAGCCTGACGAATATGATATTTGTCGAATGTTTCTTTCCAAAAGACAGTCTCGATCGAACCCTCGACCGCATCTTGTTTCTGCCGCAGTGACTGACGAGTCTTATTATGGACATCGAGCAAATTCGTGGTTTTGTCGCCGAAGTACAAACCCGCACGGCTGTCAACGAAGGGCTTCAGTCCCCCCCAAATCATCAAGTCACCTTGTCTCAGCGAAAAATTGTACGGCTGATCGTCGACAAGATGAAAATTCTGTTTTTGATATCCGCTCATCGCGCTCGCGAGTTGTTCATCAAAACCAAGTCCCGTCCGTTTTCCGCCGGGGCCATCCAACCGACCGCTTAAGATCAGCCACGCGAGAGCAAAGAAGCTGATGACAGTGACGGCGCGTCCACCGCGTGAAAACAGCAGTTCGCGCCAATCGACCGAATAGACCTGGCCGAACTTTTCGCGATACCACTCCTGGGCGTTGATTGTGCTGAGAACGCAATTGACCAGACTTGCTGCAGCCAGTTCATGCGTTGCAAACAGACTTAACACATTGAAACCGAGAAACGCGCAAAGATGTGACCAGCGGACACGCGATCCATTCAGCACCATCGTCACGACTGTGGCACCGGCAAGAATCAGGGCGGCAATTCCCCTGTGGTTAATCGATCGCCAGAAAAATGGTTTCCAGATCTCATGAAAAACCTGATCTGTCGAGGAGGGTTGCGGATAAGCAAACCGCATGGCGGGATAATCCGTGAAATACATACGAATCGGAGCCAGCCATGATTCCCATAAAAATGGATGGACGGCAACGGCTGCGAACGACAAGATCGCGACGGTTCCCAGTGGCCCTTTCTCGTTCAATGTTGAACTCTTGCGGGATAAATAGTCTCCCATCGCCCACAAGAGCATGAGAAACCAGCCAAACCACGCGCGCTGATCAAATTGAGCCCAGATTAAAAAGGCCGGTACGAGTATCCAAAGGCGGCCCGATTGACCTGGTTCGTCGGACTGAATCAGGGTCCACAATACGAAGCTGAGACCCAACAATGTGATCAGTTCAGGCTGAACGGTAAATTGGGGGTAACAGACCAGCAATGCCAGCACCGCACAGACTGATCCCCACCAGGTCCGAATATTCGGTCGAACCGCATGCACAATCAGCGCAAACGTAAGACCGGCGAGCAGTCCTTGAACAATCGAAAGTCCAATTCCGCCGGCGACGGAAAATACGCTGGCCGCCCCGATGTCAAACAGCCAAGACAGATTCACCCACTTTCGGTCGTTCGTGGTGTAAGCAAAGACATCTTTGGCTCCGGGGAGTAAGCCATGGCTCAATAGATACTCACCATTTTTTAAATGCAAGAGCGTTCGTGTCTCAGAAATCTGGGAAATCCCAAGCAGTAACGCCAACCCCACAACAACCCATCGGATCACGAAGTCGCCGCGAATTGCTTCGTCTTCCACTAATTCGGGAGTCAGTGGCTCCCATTCAGGAAGTCCTTCTTCTTCCGGCGCAAGCGGTGAAATTCCCTGACCTGGCAGTTGTTCATTAGACGTTGATCCATCCACGTTCGTCGCCGACGGATCGTTCGCTACAGATTTTGACTCAATAGATTCGTCGGATGATTCGGTCACGATGTCGCTCATGAAGTGTCGAACGGAAACAATGATGCCTGTCGATGGTACGCCGCTTCTTTTTCGCGGGTCAACCAACCGAACCAATTGCCGTTTACGTCAAGCAGCCGAAATTCGTTGGGGATCGAGCGACAGATCGCGGGTTTGAGACAAGTTTACGCTCGTCGACGCCGTTGTTTGCATTATCCGCAGCCTGCAAACCGTGCGAAATAACGATCAGGTCAAGCATGGCACTCGCAAAATTGTTGCCACGCGAGCCGATTCCACTTCGCTTAACAACCCTCGAAGACAACCGATCATTTGAGGCGAAATATGCCACCGCCCCAGTGCTTCGAACATCGGCAACATCCGGTTAGGATCAATTCCCATCTGAAGCTTCTGATCGATTGCATCCTCTGGATCAAGGTCCAGAAACTGACTGACGAGAAGAAAATCGCAATCGTTTGGAAGTTCGAGGTAAAGTAACCGAATCTCTCGTGCAAGGTACGAATCGAGCGGGACTGAGACATTTTCCGGACCACCAACCAGCGATCGAAGGACCGATTCTGGATCGTTCTCGATGGCACGAGCCGTCATCTCGCAGGCCGCATAGATAACACTTTCATCAATCAAATCCGATCGATGGATATCTCGGCTTTGATGCTTTTGCCACGTTGTTGCCAATAGTTCAAGTTGAACGGCTGGGGCAACTTCCTGCAAAAACGGGACTTCGCACAAATATCCGCGCGAATCGGAACAGTCGCCCAGCAGGTGCTTCTGCTGCGAAAAAATCTCGAACGTTTGCAGAAACGCAACGCGGAACGCAACGTAGCTAAGCGTCGATTGGGGGAACGGCGATTGGCAAATCTTGAGCATGATCTCAAGATTGCACGCAAAACGGCTGATGACAACAAATTCAAGCCGATTTTTCTGTCTCGTTCAATCGATTTGCTTCAAGTGCCCGCGACGTTATCACAATTGGCAAAATCGATTGAAGACTCAGATTTTTTCCGTCAAATTTGCGTTGATCTTCGCCATTGGGCGTCTTTTGAAAAAAGAGATGCAATTCCGTTGAGAACGATTGTACCGCAGGAACGGGTCGGTTATTGGCTCGAACCAGAGTCGTCTCCCGCGCGTGATATCGCGATATTTACCGACCATGTTCAAAGTCAAAAAACGCTCAAAGCGATCCAAGACGTCCCAGGCTGAGTCCGCGGGCCGCGAGTTCATCAACAAGATCGTCATCACAGAGCCATTGGAGTTCCATCGGGCGCAATTTCGCCAGCGGATCAAACCAGGGATCGGTAAAAGGAAGATCTTCTGCCGTGAGCGATACGGCCGGATGAACGCCAATTTCTGTCGTTCCAACGTTCATCGACTGACTTAAAAACCTTGAGATGAGGAGACGATTTATTCGCCCCGCGTGCGACGTTCCGTAGAAACGCTCGGTAAATGAGGCATTAGCGTGGAGCATTCGGCGACGAAATGCCTTTGCAAAGTGGCGTTTCACTTGAGCGAGACCCCATCCCGCAAGATCGCCTCGGAACAGCACGTTGCGAACGAGCCCGGGTTCAAGCGCGACTCGAACGGTTCCGATTGAAAAGTAACGGAGGATCTCGGGAATCATGATCGAAATCTGAGGGATCATTTCGATGTACTGGTGACCATTCAGGTGCGTCGGCCGTAGCCCGTGATCGCACATCCACGCGACCTGTGCATAAAGTTCTGCTTCGACGGCTTGTCGCTGAGCGGAACTCGCGAGATTCAGTCGGGCAAACAGTTTTCCAATTCCTGGGAAGTTACCATTTTCATCGAGCAACACAGAAGGAAATCTCACGTTTGTCAGTGGACACCCCTGGGTCAGATTGAGATGAATTCCAAGATCAAACGGCAACAGTGGCTCGAAAACTCGACGTCGCTTCTCTGAGGAAAAGAGTGATCCTGAAGCATGTTCAACAACGAATTTCCCCCACTCCCTACAGGCCGTTTCTGCTGCGGGTGCGTTTGCCAGAAGCGCAGTACTCGTCAGCAATCCGTCACGAAACGCCGTCAAGATTCCAAGGTTAACGGCGGTGTTCATGCCGAAATCGTCCGCATGAAAAACCACGCGCCGAACTTCAGGTGAGTTCGATTTACCAGCGGCAAAACGTGATCGATCGAGGGGACTTTCCAACAACCCGGTTCGATTTTTCTGATGTGCATCATCACAGGGGATGTGGGATTCGATGCGACGAGCCGACATTACGCGGCCTTTCTGGCGACCGGCTGACTCGCCGTAGCGACCGGAATGACCTCAATTTGAGGATGATATCTGCCCCTCAATGAATGGACGCGGACTCCGACGACATCCATCAGCATGGGAATCGCATTTCGAGTCAGGGAGATCGTTGTTGAATAATCATTAACCAGAGTGACAGGGACCTTTTCAAACGACAGATCGAGAAGATGCGTCAAATAAACGACTTCGGCATCAAATGCGAATCCGTTTACGGTCGCTCGAGAAAAGATTTTCCGAGCGGCTCGACGACTGAAAACCTTCAACCCACATTGCGTATCTGTCACTTGTCGCGATACAAGCAGTGCCATGAACGAGCGAAAAACAAACGAAGCGAGAGTTCGCATCCACTGACGTTCAACGTTGGACTTTGCACCTTCAACCGTACGGCTGCCGAAGACAACATCCCGCTTTCCCTCGACAATCGTCTGGTATGCCGATTTCAAAGCATTCAAATCGTAGGGCAGGTCGGCATCCGTGAAACCAACGACGCGACCTGTGGCCGAAAGCATACCATTTCGGACGGCTGAACCTTTACCTCCATTTGGCTGACAGATCGTCGAGAACCGGCGGCCATACGACGACGATAACTCTGCAGTCGCGTCGCGGCTGCCATCGTCGACGACAAGAACCCGGTAATTTATTCCCCATTCCTCAAGATATGCCTTCGCATCGGCGAGTGTTTTTGGTAGACGAGACTCTTCATTGTAAGCTGGAATGACCAATGTCAGGTCGTGGTCAACTAGACCGTCGTCTGCTTCCAATGAAGTCGGTGTTTTGAGAAAGACGGTTTTCGAGCTTCCTGCCAATTTCATCACGGTGCGCTCCATCGCCCCACGAATGCCGCCAGCGATACCACGCTCACGGACGTTACGTCGCTGTAAAAAGATACCGGATAGGATGATGCGCGCCTATCTCATTTGGTTTGCCTGCGGTCATGCCCGAAGTTCTTCACATTTTAAATGAGAATTTTACTTCGGAATGCGGGGTTTGACGCTGCTCATTGTCCCAGAACTGCCGCCATTCGTCCCATTCAAGTTCATACAAGCCAAAAACCAGCGAGTCCATGGGAAGTGGATTCAGGCCTGCTGCCCTGGCAAAGCTGCGAGGTCTTGGGTGAGTTACCGGTTGATCGTCGAGCGGATAAATCACTTCGTGTTCATACTCGCAATTCGGCCAGACGATCAGTCCGCGGGGACCGATGTCGTACGGATGGAAACCATGCGCAATTTCCCGATCATTCGCCGTTGACGATCTTGTGATGGCCAGCTGACGCTCAATTTGTTCTCGCACCAGATCTACCGAGGCAAGTTTGAAGAGACCCGTCAACGCGACTTTAAAAACTTCAGCGTCAGTGGCCTCAACTTGAGTTAGCCAGCCTGGCTCGCGAATGACTGCGATCAGCCAACCGGACTGTTCTGCGAACTCCAGTTTCATTGGCTGATTCGGCTTCGACGGCTCTTCGATTGTTGCTGCAATTCGATTTGTCGCCAGCTCGACTTCGCTGACAATGAGTCGATAATCACGAAACGCCCGACTCTCATCCAGCAATGCGACCAGCTCACGTTCGATGAAATGCTGTACGGCCTTGGATTCGTGATGAAGTCGTTCCGCAAATCGAGCTTGCTTTTTCGTTGCCAACGCCGTGACATCTCGATTTGCCGCGCGGCGCTGCTTGGCAAACAGCCTGGGAATCGTGCCGGAATGAAAGCCGGGACACAGTAAACGCAGCAATGTTTCGCCGTGCTCGCCAATCTGTACTGGTCTTAGACTGAGCGAACGATTGGCTCTATAGAGCCTCCAGTTTTCTTTTAACTCCCAGGCAAGAAATCCGAATACACCAGGAATGCACATCAGAATCAGAGTTGCACCGAATAAGGCCTCTGTTGATCTCAGGTGGAAAAGCTTTTCGAGATGATAGCTGAGAGGGAGGTAGAACGTCGCGAACAGAATCTTGTGCGATACCGTCACCACCGGAAAGTGTTTGATCGGATTAAGCTGTGGTTCAATCAGCAGCGTTACGCAAAATCGAATCACTCCGTGAACGAAAGCCCATACGAGACCGATGATCGCTTTCACACCCAATGTCAGGTTGGACTCCCCGCTACGGAACCGCAGCCATTCGTCGACGGCGTAGAGCACTCGTTCCAGTCCGTCCATGAAAGCCCGAAAAACATCAATGACGAGCGTGAACAGGCCCATGACGAGGTGAACACGAATGCGATACCACGTTCGACTGAAGAATTCACGAGCCAATTCTTCCGTATCTCGCCCAACACGAGAATTTAACGTCAGATAGGACGCGACAAAAATGACAATTCCCCACCAGATATTCAGGCTGCCATAAACCCCGAGGAATGGAAGAAGTTTCCAGAAAATCATCGTTGCGAGCAGGGGCGCCAGGATAAATCGCCTGAAGAGCATCATTGGAAAGCTCTTCAACAGTCGATCAACCCAGTGCCAACGTAAAATGGCTCGCGGAATATCGATCAACAGGATTTTCAATAAGTACCAGGTTGTCTTCAAAAACCAGATAAACCACTGACGAAACAGGGGGAAATGAATCAGCGCAAAGATGACACAACCGAGCAAAAGCATTCGGTTGGTGCTGTAGACCCGGTATGCGTGGGCGACTTGCGAGGGTACGGCACTGTGTTCGATCAATTTCTCCGACGATGGCACCTCCGTCGCAGCAGATGCCTCTTCGACTGGTAACGTTGAGGTCACGCTTGCACTCGTCGTCAGATGCGCATCAGACGAATGCCTCAATAAGAGATGGCCGATTTCTTCAATTGACATCAGCAACAGAAATGAAAGGCCAAATGGCAGAGCCACATACAATGTGAGTAAACGCCCCCAAGGGATTCCGTATGCCAGTGAGTTCAGCTTTTGCAGCCAGCGAAGATAAAATGGACCACGCTGATAGACGCCGTCGAGGGATACTGACATCAGCTTGTCAGCCCTCAACAGCGGATCGCCCGTGAAGAACTCGGTCGCATCGTTCAGATCCGGCATCTTGAACTGGTTACGCGAAATCACGTCGCGAAGGCCGCCGAGTGTGATAAATCCGCGTTCAACGACTCCGTCCGAGAGTTCGTGAACCATCTTTTTAAGTGCCACACGTTCAACAATGCTGGACGGGACAAAACCCGCCTCGATAAGAGCACGGTCGATTGTCGGTACGAGTCGAACTCGCAAAATATGCTCGGCCGAGTCGGCAGCATCATGCAATAGACGACTCAACTCGATACGCCCTTCAGCATCGATCTCGACATTTGGCGCACGAAGCGCCGCTCGCCTGAGATGCTTCGACATCAAAACCACGCGGTGTTTTGGCAACGGCCGTTTTAGCGGCGACTTGCCGCGACTGATCAGCCAACCTAACAAATCGACTTTGTAAATCTCTTGCTCATGGTCGAAACAGACTGTCTGCAAATCGTAAAGCAATCGTGCATTGGGGTTCCAAAATCCCTGTAGCGCGCTGGGGAGAAGTTTTTCGCACATCTCCAACCATGAATGGGCAATCGCGTCCGTCATTTCTAATGCTGATTGCAGTCGGCTTACCAGCTTTTGAATTTCTTCCCGCAAAAGCTGCTTTGCCGAATCGATCGATTCTTCGGGGACGACGTCAAGTGCGACCTGCCGAACAAGTGCAGCGCGAACATGATTCTTCTGATCGCTCAGCTTCTCCGCTTGACGAACAAGGCTGGCATAGTGCCGAGCCGAGCGATTCGGCGCGACAGCGGTTTTCGACCCTTTTCTTCCGTTATTCGCTATTAAATTCCGGACTTCCAGGTTTGATGCGACGTCATGTGGCAGATCGATGGGCCGCGTTTCTTCGAGTATGATTTTTGCATCACACTCCGGACCAATCGTATTGAGAACAATCTCAGAGGCGGGCAAACTCGGAAAATAGAGCGATATTAAATGAGGGCAGAACGCCTGTAATTCATGATAGACCGCCACGAACTCTGCATAAACGTTCCGATCATCGTCCGGCCGCGTCAGCATCTGTTCTGATCGCAGGACAGACCGGATTTCATCGAACGCCGACTGACCGATTTGATCGATCCGAGACCTCAACTCGGACATGGACATCCGGGCGCGACTCGTCCGAGCGAGCATTTCGTAGTCGATTCGGGCGTGAAACATCAGCCGCCAGTAGTATCGTTGTAATTCTTCGCGAGTCATCGTCTCGAGCTGATGCTCTTCTGGCTGGGCAATCAAAATGATCTGGTCTGGCAATTCGATCCTGTCATCGACACCAAGCTCGTCACGAGCGACAAGCCACAACAGACGATCACGCTGAACCACGCAACTTTTGCGATGAGGTGGCTGTTGTAACGGGCTGGCAATATCCAATTCGTTTTGCAGAACCCGACGGACAACTCGTGGCATGACAAAATAGATTCCGACCTGCTGGTCGCGCAGGCGTTGCTCAACATCGCTCGCCATCTGTAATGATGCAGGAATGGGCGGGGAATCTAACTGAGCAGACATGTTTCCTCTTGTCGCGATGAATCAGGCATCAGGAAGATTATAGGCTTTCACGTACTACGCCGAAGCGTACAAAAACGCAAGAAAACGACTCTGGCTCGATCCCTTTACGGAAGCACGGCTCCTTTTCCGCAGTGAATTAACGAACATTGGTCCCACCACGATTCCCGAGTTCAATTCACCCCAAATTAGACCGAGCTTGGCAGACTACAGCCTTGGTGACGGCAGGGCAAGGCGCGCTGTTTCAGGAACGTCGTCTCGTGTTGCATCTTTTAATCACAGGGGACAGTATTCAATTGTTTTCAAGCTTTGCGTTGACGAGACCAAGCGTCAAAAACCAAATCGAAAGGGAGGCTTTGCGACCAGACAAGATCCGTATCTGCCTGAGCAGCGGATCTCGATCCTGAACAAGCGGGACAATAAAAAAATCTCACTGAGATTTTTTTATTGTCGATTCGCATGACAATTCCGATCGCACGCACAAACAACGACTTAAATGGTGGTTTATTACGGTGATATAAATCGCATCAGTATTTCGCGCGAAAATATTTCATCTTTTGCTTCCTGTTGTTCAGAAAAAGCGAGGTATTTCCAGTCGAGCTGGTTTAAGGCAACTTCTTCATACTACTTCATATTCCCGAAGAACTGATCTCATCGGGAAGAATTTCCAAGGAAGCGATGATCAAATTGCAGACCTCGATCATATCGACGATCCGATCGTACGTCATGGGCACAGCGAGAGAACGCAGATCCTCTGAAAAACTGATGTTGAAATCACC
>JBAXBD010000089.1:0-13549 GCA_037142165.1 Schlesneria sp.
CTTGGGAGCTTCTCCACCCCCAGGATGTGATGAGCCGACATCGAGGTGCCAAACCACGCCGCCGCTATGGACGCTCGGGCGTGATCAGCCTGTTATCCCCAGAGTACCTTTTATCTGTTGAGCGACGGCCCTTCCATTCGGAACCGCCGGATCACTAGGTCCGACTTTCGTCTCTGCTCGACTTATAGGTCTCGCAGTCAAGCACCCTTCTACCCTTGCGCTCTTCGCCTGATTGCCAACCAGGCTGAGGGTACCTTTGAACTCCTCCGTTACTCTTTAGGAGGAGACCGCCCCAGTCAAACTGCCCAACTGACACTGTTCACCATCCTGATTCAAGGATCAGTGTTAGACTCCAAACAGGCCCAGGGTGGTATTTCAACGTTGGCTCCATCGATACTAGCGTACCGACCTCATCGCCTCCCACCTATCCTACACAAGAACTGTCTAAAGCCAATATCAGCCTACAGTAAAGGTTCATGGGGTCTTTCCGTCTAGCTGCGGGTACGTGGTATCCTCACCACAACTGCAATTTCACCGGGTTGCTGGTTGAGACAGTGCTCCAGTCGTTACGCTATTCATGCAGGTCGGAACTTACCCGACAAGGAATTTCGCTACCTTAGGACCGTCATAGTTACGGCCGCCGTTTATCGGGGCTTCGGTTGCGGGCTTCAGGCAAAACCTTGACCCTCTTCCTTAACCTACCGACACCGAGCAAGCGTCAGACTCTATACGTCCTCTTACGAGTTTGCAGAGTCCTGTGTTTTTAGTAAACAGTCGCTAGAGCCGATTATCTGTGGCCCACCGAAGTGGGCACCCCTTCTCGCGAACTTACGGGGTCAATTTGCAGAGTTCCTTAACCAGCATTCTCCCGAGCGCCTGAGGCTACTCGCCTCGCCTACCTGTGTCAGTTTTAGTACGGTCGTGTGATTTGATCTTAGTGGCTTTTCTTGATTGTGCTTCAGTTCGCTTCGTCAACAAGGACTCGGGCTTGCGCCAGGGGCACTTCTAGCCGCCCCACGCCCATCCACACAACGTCCCCACATCGCCCTCACATCGGTGCAGGAATATTAACCTGCTGGCCATCGTCTACGCCTTTCGGCCTGAACTAAGGGGCCGACTAACCCTGGGCGGATTTACCTTCCCCAGGAAACCTTAGGCTTTCGGCGAACAGGATTCTCACCTGTTTTATCGTTACTCATCCCAGCATAAACACTTCCCACACCCGCTACTGCTCCTTACGGTACAGCTTGAATTGTGTGGGAACGCTCTCCTACCACTCGCTTACGCGAATCCGCTGCTTCGGCGTTTTGCTTAACTCCCGATCATTGTCGGCACTAGAACACTCGACCGGTAAGCTATTACGCACTTTTTAAATGGTGGCTGCTTCTAAGCCAACATCCCGGCTGTCACAGTATCCTAATGTCCTTTGTGACTTAGCAAAACTTTGGGACCTTAGCAGACGATCTGGGTTGTTTCCCTCTCGACCGTGAAGCTTCTCCCTCACGGACTAACTGCCGGGTATTCGATATGGTATTCGGAGTTTGGTTAGGCTGGGCAGGCGGGTAGCCCCCCATGCCAATTCAGTCTCTCTACCCCCACATCGAAAAATACCGACGCTAACCCTAAAGTTATTTCGGAGAGAACGAGCTATCTCCAGGTTTGATTAGACTTTTACTCCTCCCCACAGGTCATCCCCTAATTTTTCAACATTAGTGAGTTCGGTCCTCCACGCAGTATTACCCGCGCTTCAACCTGCCCATGGGTAGTTCACCTGGGTTCGCGTCTACCGCCATTGACAAATCGCCCTATTCAGACTCGGTTTCCCTGAGACTACGGCCCTGAAAGCCTTAATCAAGCCAATGACAGTAACTCGCTGGGTCATTATTCAATAGGCACGCCGTCACCCACGTAAGGGGCTCCGACAGCTTGTAAGTGTGTGGTTTCAGGTTCACCATCCTCCCCTAACAGGGGTTCTTCTCATCTTTCGCTCGCGCTACTTGTTAACTATCGGTTGCCAAGGAGTATTTAGCCTTGGGAGATGGGCCTCCCGGATTCAGTCCAGGTTCCACGTGACTGGACCTACTTGGGTACCAGACAAAAAACTGCAATGCTTTCGAATACGGGACTGTCACCCGCTGTGGTCTCGCTTTCCAGCAAGTTCTTCTAGCTTACAATTCTCGAGAGTCTGGCCCCGCAACCCCACCGGCCGAAGCCGATGGTTTGGGCTATTTCCATTTCGCTCGCCGCTACTTCGGAAATCGAACTTTCTTTCTTTTCCACCAGGTACTTAGATGTTTCAGTTCCCTGGGTTTGCCTTGCATACCTATGAATTCAGCATGCAATAATTCAGGAATCCCGGGATCAGAGCTTGTTTGACAGCTTCCCCGGGCTTTTCGCAGTCTTCCACGCCCTTCATCGCCTCTTGGCACCGAGACATCCTCCACACACCCTTAATAACTTGACCACTTGGTTTTGGAATCTTGATTAACACCCCAGCCTTTACTCGCACACCTCAGCCAACTGACTTGCGTCAACCAACTTCTGCACGCTCGCTGTGCTGGCGATGAAACAAGAACACCAAGCTCTTATTTTTTACTTAAACCGAGTTGTCAAATATCGTTGCGCCGTTCGTCGGACTTAACCGGCGGACGAGCGGGAGGGAGATGTTATCCGTCTCTTCTCCAAACGTCAAGCGTCCGGTGAAGAATCACGGCGAATTCTCATCACCCAAATCTTTGCCATCTTTCTCTAAAGAAATACCCTTAAAGAGATGGCAGTGGAGACGACCGGGATCGAACCGGCAACCCCCGGCTTGCAAAGCCGGTGCTCTCCCAATTGAGCTACATCCCCATTTGGGCGTACGTGGATTCGAACCACGGACCTCAGCTTTATCAGAGCTGCGCTCTAACCAACTGAGCTATACGCCCTCGGATGAAACCCTAAAAGGTTTCGGCCCGAAGAGGCGGATGCTAAAGATTTTCTTCTCCAAGTTCAAGTGGACGCGACACAGGAAAACAATTCTTCGTCACCAAGCGGCATATTCAGCGACTTTTTTGGTTTTCTCCCGCCCAAATGGCGCCCACGACAAAGAAATTTTCGACGGACTCGATAAACGGAAAATGAGTTCAATCTTCATACTTTCTGAACTTCAACGGGCAAATTTTCCACAAAATGAGGTAGAACTGGCTTTCAAAAGAATGGCGAATCCCTAAGGGCCGAACAAACCTTACTGCGACGAAAGTTTACGCGATGAGCGTAAAACAGTGTGAAATCACCAGCCGTCAAGGAAATTATTTTCCGGCGGAGGCTGGAAGCCTCCGCTACTTACCCTGGATTGAGATTAAACAGGTCCGATAAAAATCACGACTGCTTCATATGAAACAACAATCCAAGTTTACAGACCAGCAGGCGGCGGCAATCCACGCTCGGGGAGTGTCTGTGGCTCTGTCAGCAGGCGCTGGTTGCGGTAAGACTTTCGTCCTCACCCAACGTTTTCTTGCTGGACTTGAACCGACAGACGGAAACGAACAGGCGATTGACCTCCACCAACTTGTGGCGATCACTTTTACTGAACGGGCTGCAAGAGAGATGCGAGATCGCATTCGAGCTGCCTGTCATGAACGACTTCAAGGCTGTGATCAAGACCACGTCCAGCATTGGCTGGGGATTTTGCGGGGCCTTGATGCCGCCCGTATCAGCACGATCCACTCATTCTGCTCAAGCCTGTTGCGTTCTCAGGCCGTCGAAGCCAACTTGGACCCTCGATTTGCACTTCTTGAACCGGCGCTCGCCGACACCTTGCTGCGACATGTTGCTCACAGCACTCTGCACGAACTCATTGAAGTCGAAGACGAAGACGCAGTTCAACTCGTCGTACAGTTCGGACTGGAACGGGCACGTGAACTACTGAGGAAACTGACCAGCCAGCGGTTCCAAATCGATTTTTCCAAATTCCGCGAGATGTCGCCAACGCAACTCGCCGCAGAATGGATGCAAAAATGGCATGGCGATTTTGTCCCGAAGCTCGTCGGGAAATTCCGTGAATCGGCGATCATCGAAACGACATTGACCGCAATGAGTGGTTCACCATCAAAACATGCGACAATGATTGATCGCATTGCGTACCTCAATGCCACACTGTGGCCTCAAACGCCTTGGAAGGACCTCTTAAAAACGCTCGAAGACATTCACGAGAACGCTCGAATTACTGGCGGTGGAGGAAAAAAAGACTGGGAGTCAGAAGAAAGAAAAGAAGAGATCAAGCTCGCTTTTCAGAAGCTTCGCGAATCGGTTGAAAAGCTGAGACAGACACTCGATTTTCAACCAGAAGAAGTGGCCGCTTCTGCTGAACTCGCGTGCCGGGCCATTCGCTTAACGGCTCGAACAGCCGACAAATATGCCGCTGCGAAGAAAGCCCAGGGAGTGCTTGACTTCGACGACTTGCTGCTGCACACGCGAAATCTTTTGCGCGACAATGAATCCGTCAGAAAACGAGTCGCCGCCGGAATCCGACTGCTGATGGTCGACGAATTCCAGGACACTGATCCGGTTCAGGCTGATGTCGTCCGCAGCCTTTGCGGAGCGGCGTTAACCCAGGGCAAACTGTTTATGGTTGGCGACCGCAAGCAGTCGATTTATCGGTTTCGCCGAGCTGACCCGACTGTGTTTTCGACGATGAGTAACGAAATCCCGGCCTCTGGTCGGTTACCTCTGAACGTCAATTTCCGCAGTCAGCCTGCCGTGCTGAACTTCGTAAATCATCTGTTCGCGCCGGCCATGGAGCATTACGAGCCCCTTGTTCCATTCCAGAACAAACAACATTCCCCGACGCCCGGCGTGGAATTCTTGTTTGCAGGATTCGATGCGGAAGGGGCCGACGCCGATTCACCTGCTGGGTCGCCAGCAAACTCGAACTCGCAAAACAGCGACGATGACGTCCGGGCCAATGCAGCAGAACTACGTGCCCGAGAAGCGGATTGGATCGCGCGCCGGATCGCAACGTTGCTTGCCGACCCGACACCCCGAATTCGATGCAAAGAGAAAGACTCTCAGGGTAACCCCCTGCTCCGCCGTACGGAGCCAGGCGACATCGTGATTTTGTTCCGAGCCTTGTCCAGCGTCCAGGAATATGAATCGGCACTCAGGCGTTACGATCTCAATTATTACCTTGTTGGCGGCAAGGCGTTTTTCGCTCAACAAGAGATTTTTGACCTGCTGAACCTCTGTCGCTATCTCGACGATTGTGACGATCTGGTCGGGCTCGTCGGCATTTTACGTTCGCCGTTTTTTAACTTGAGCGACGATGCAATTCATGCACTGGCAGTTCACTCCGATACCGCAGCGGTTTCAACGAGACTGGAAAAGCCTCAACCACCGACTGCAACTCGTGCAACACTGAGCCTGCACCAAACGCTGTATCTGGAACCGCCGGCATACCTGCCAGAAGACCAGAAAACGCAGATTCGATTCGCCGCCGAGATACTGACAAACCTGCGAAATCGTAAAGATCGCATTCCCCTTTCTGACCTGTTAACGGAAGCTGTTGAACAGACCGGATACGACGCTTCGATCCTCGCCGAATTTCTTGGTGAACGAAAACTGGCCAATCTGCGAAAACTGATTGAAATGGCTCGCCAATTCGATCAGGGTCATTTTTTTACACTGAAGGATTTTGTGACTCGTCTACAAACATCCGTTATTGAGGAGACCGACGAGGAATTTGCCACAACGCTGCCCGAATCGGGTGACGTGATTCGCCTGATGTCGATTCATCAGTCGAAGGGACTTGAGTTTCCGGTCGTGATCGTGGCCGATATCGATCGTAAGGGACCGCCGCGCGGGAGTGAAGCGGTCTTGCACCCGGAGCTTGGGGCTCTGATCAAGCCCCCCGAACAATTTGGCAGCAAAATCAAGAATCTCGCCCTCGAAATGCATCGGCTTGCAGAACAAGAAGCGGACGCCGAAGAGACAATTCGGCTCTTCTACGTAGCCTGCACACGCGCGGCAGATTACCTGATTCTGTCATCCGGCATCGAACCCGACAAACCGGCGCAATCACCATGGCGAGAACTTCTTGAAACGCGTTTCGATATCCGAACTGGTTTACTGAAAACTGATCCGCTGCTCGGATCTTCCGAATCCGGGACTGCCTCACCTGATAACATTCCTGAGATCCTGGTTCATCACGTCCCATGTGAAGCAAGGCGAGCGGAACCGGAAAACAAGAAGCGAATCCCTTTAAGTGAACTTCGCGCCCAAGTCATCAAAGCGTATCCAGCCGAATTTCCGGAATCCGCAGCCATTTTTCCGAAAGATAAGTCTGACCTGAGTATTGTCAGTGTCTCGAAACTCGAATCGATCGACGCAGAAATTACCGGGGGAATTCACCCGCCTCGACAACGAAAGCGGGTGGACGATGATGAGGCTTTCATTGATCCAGATATGGCGACAACGCTCGGAATCATCTTGCACAAGGTTCTGGAAAGAATCGACTTTCGCGAACCGAACCAGTGGCGCGATCTGCTCCAGAACGCAGTCGACCAAAGCCTTGACAAGGTGAGTCACGAAGTCGTTCAACAAGCAACCACGATGCTCACTCGATTTTTCAATTCGCCACTTGCAGAAGAATTGGCTCACGCCAAAACAATTCACCGCGAAATCGACTTCTTACTTCCATGGCCAGACGGTCAGATTTCTGGAGAAGGTTTAGCATCGGCCCCGGCGACACCCGCTCCATTAATATCAGGGGTCATCGATCTATTGATCGAGTCCGAGGCCGGCTGGCATGTACTCGATTACAAAACCGGCGAATTTTCCCAGCGAGTCTCGGATGATCAATTAATATTACCCTATGAGCTTCAATTAGGGTTGTATGCACACGCGGTCGAACAATGGTTTGGAACTGTTCCCGTAGAACTGTCGCTGATTACGTTTCGACCTCAAGTCCGCCGAGTGACCATGTCATGGTCATCTGCACGATGGGATACGATTCGATCGCGAGTTGACCGTGCCATTGCGTCGTTGAAAACCGATCCGGCATAGCCGGTTGATGTGCGTCGGATGACGGGTTTCAAATAGCGGGATCGTTCGCACGTTGATTGGGAAGTTAATGCGGCAGCGAGTAGCCGCCGCTACTGCTAATCAACAAACAAGAACTCATTTGACATAAGCAGCACTTGTGCATATCGGTCCCAGGGAGATAGTTTTTCAGTACTTGTTGTCTGAGCGGCTTCGAGAAACTGCTGACCAAGTTTTCGCTCATCTTCTGTCGGCTGGCGAGCAAACACGCGATGATAAATCAGTTCGATCCGCTGCGGATCATTGCTTGCCCCTGCCTGGCATTCCGCGGCCAATCGACGCGATTGCTCCTGAATAAAGGGAGAATTCATGGCAAAAAGAGACTGCTGTGGCACTGTCGTTTGAGGTCGATCGGACGCGGACGCATCCGTGTCTGCAAAATCAAATGCGCGGAAGATTCCGGGCAAATCGTTACGGTTGATCAGAGTATAAATCGTTCGTCGAGTTGTCGCCGAATTCATAACGCCGTCGAACGGTTGGCCACCGATCTGATCGTCGAGTTTTCCCGAGACGGCTAAGAATGAATCGCGCAAAGATTCAAAATCGAGCCGCTGCCGAGGCATACGCCAGAGCAACCGGTTTTCGGGATCAACACTGCGTGCCGTAGCAATTTCGTTCGAAGATTGCCGATAAACTGATGAGTTCATAATCTGCCGATGAAGTCGCTTTAGTGACCATCGATTTGGCGAAGCGGCCGCGTGAGGTGCCCCATCAATATTCGCCGTCTCTGCAGCGAGCCAATCGAGTAATTGAGGATTCGACGGCTGCATACCTCGGGTTCCAAAATCACTGAGTGACGCGACAATCCCGGTGCCGAAATGATGTTGCCAGATACGATTCACAATGACACGCGACGTCAGAGGATTTTTGGGATCGATGATCGCTTCGGCGAGGTCCAGACGACCACTACCTCGTGTAAACGGTTTTCGCTCTGCCCAGGAAGCAACTTCCAGGAACTGACGAGGAACATTTTTGCCGCGACGCCCAGGATTCCCACGGACGAAGATCACGGGTTCTTGAACAGGCCCATCTCGAACGACCATGGCCCGCGGCGGTGCCCCGGGCGACGTCACTTTGAGGGCGTCGACATTCCGCTTCAGGTTCGTGATCTGGTCTCGAATATCACGCCCGAATCCGGCTCGCGCTTCGTCCAAGGTCAGAACTGTCGGCGATCCTTCTCCATAAAGCACCTGTCGAATTTGTTCTGCTGCTGCATCAGGAAGTTGCATCGCTTCGGGAGAAGTTTTCTTCAGTTCGTCCCACTGCTGCCGTGCGTCATCAAAAAGCTTGCCATAAAGCCGACCGAGCGCCTGTAAATTACTGGGCTTCTGATCGATGATCGCCTGCCGAATCAGCGGATTGACACGAGTCGCCTCTTCGGAATTCCCCCAGGATTCAATGAGTTTGGCCACAGCAACGGGAAACTCTTCTGCTTTGTCGATCTTCGCCAGCAAATGCCAAGGCGACAGAACAGCATGCGGTTGGGAGGCTGTTCGGTTCAAAAAATCTCGCCAACGCTGAACAATCGGGGGCCTGGCTTCATTCTTTCCTTTCAGCTCCAGGGGAATCTGTGACCAGACGGGGACTTGTTTTGCAATCTGTTGCAATGCGTCACCAGCCACGTCGCGAATTTCATGAGCCAGCTTGGGGATGCTTTCCTTTTCGTAGTTCAATACTGCTGCTTCACGCTTCGCCAGTTCGGCCAGGAACTCGCGATAGGCGTTGGCATCCTTGGGCACTCCGATAACGGGTAATTCATCCGGTTCGACTGACGATGAAAAAACTCCGTAAAGCGAGTAATAGTCCGCCGTCGGGACCGGATCGAACTTATGATCATGGCAACGAGCACATCCCACTGTCAGTCCCAACAAACCACGAGAAACGACATCGATCCGGTCGTCAATAATGTCATTCTGATTGTTCAGGTAACGCCGACCAACCGTCAGAAATCCAAGGGCGGCAAGTCGTGGATCTTGTGAGTCCGCTGAAGCGTTTTCACCTTTTTCTGAAGCAACAACAGCGTCGGCAGCCAGTTGTTCGGTGACAAAACGGTCGAAAGGAAGATCAGAATTGAATGCATCGACAACATAGTCACGGTACGTATACGAATAGGGATAACGTGGCTCGGCAGTGAAGACATACCCTTTTGAATCCGCATAGCGAGCGACATCAAGCCAGTGCCGCCCCCATCGCTGGCCATAGAGGGGTGACGCGAGCAATCGATCAACCAGTCGCTCTGCGGCATCCGGCGAAAGATCCGCTTCGAATTCCTGCAGTTGCTCGAATGTGGGTGGAACGCCACACAGATCGAACGTCGCCCGGCGGAGAAATTCATATCGATCTGCAGGTTTCGAAAGAACGAGTTTCTTCTCTGCCAATCCAGCCGCAATGAACGAATCGACCGGTGTTTGCAGAGCGGTCCTTTCAGCACCCGGCACATCGACAACAGGGATGATGGGTCGTTTGACAGTTTGGAAAGCCCAATGACTTTTCGCAGCGGCCATGGCATCGATCGAGGCGACTTCCGCTGGCCAGGGAGCCCCCTGCTCAAGCCATTTGCGAATTACCGCGATCTGTTCGTCGGACAACTTTCCTTTCGGCGGCATCTGAGTCTCGCCCTCGGCGTACTTTAACACTGTCAGCAAACGGCTTCCGTCGACATTGCCCGTCGTGAAGACAACTCCACCGTCGGAGCCTTTAAGAAAGCCGGCTTGAGTATCGAGTCGCAGACCTGCTTCTTGCTTTTTCGCACCATGACATTCGTTGCAGTTCTGAACCAGCAGCGGACGGACCTGCTTTTCAAACACTTCGATCTGCTCGGCCGATGGAGCATCCGCCGAATAAGCTTCCGCGCATGCAAAAATGTATGCAGATACGATCGCTGTTCGAAAAAGGTATTTCATTTTGCGGAATTCCAAAGGCGGGAAAGCAATCGAACCGGAAAGAACGAGGCATCAATTACTGCCCGACTCTTTCACGGACTTGTTTGAACATTGACCGAACAAGCCATAGAAAAAATCACATGGCACTTGGTCAGCGACGGAAAAAACAGGTGGGACAATTAGCGGGGAAATCATGCAGTAGTCGCGAGATTTTTGTTTTGTACGGAAACAAGGAATCAATGTTACTTCGTTTTCAACCAATTTTTGAGATCTTCCAGCGATTGGAAATCCAAGAGTGCCTCTCCGAGGTTCTGGCTTTGTTCGAGCGTTAACGTGCGAACTTCCTGCTCAATTTCTTCGGACAAGAGACCGCACAGACGAGTCAGTTGCCGTAGCAGCAAAGTCGCGCTACCTTGTTCGCGACCCTTTAAAAAACCTTCTTCCCGACCTTTCTCGAGACCTTCTTCAAGACCTTCTTCTTTTGCTAAGCGCTCAACGGACGTCACGTAAGGCATCTTCATTTCCTCTTCGTAGGCAACCAAATCGGCTTTGAATCGACGATCAAGAAATGACGGCAGGCGCATCATCCAATCAATCAAACGAAACAACTCTCGAATTCTATCCGAAGAATACCCCAACGTGTAGAGGTTTCTCACTAACTGAGTTTTGGCGCTGAACCGGCCTTCCGGATTGCCCGCCGTCTTCAGAGCGGCAATCTGGGCTCGTGACACCTGGGCCACCAGCGGAGTCTTGCCGACCCAATCAGCCGACAAACGGTCCAGAATTTTGCAAATCGGAAATCGACAAAGGCTTTCAAAACCGCCCATTTCGAAATGGTGTACCGTCGGACGCCAATCCGGACTCAGATCCGCAAGAATGACGAGCGTCAAAACATCTCGCCGAAACATCCACTTCAAGCCCGAATTGTATTGGTCGATCCGAAATTCGAAATCCGCTTCATACGAGGTCTGAATCTCAAGATGGCATAAAATCCATTGATCACGCCCATCGAGCAAACGAACTTTGAAGAGCAGATCAACCTGACGATTCCGATGTCCCGATTGCCCTATGACCTGGCTGATTTCTTTGTCGAGCCATTCGGGCTCATAGTCCCAATTGACGAGCTTTACGAACTCGGGAAAGCAGTCTTCAAGCGATTCCCTGAGATGCGAGCGAAGCAACTCCTTCCACGCACCGTCATAGTCGCTATCCTGGCGTTCGTTATCCATCGCGTGAGTCCCCGATTTCAACGAGGTCTTTCTTGGCGTTTCGATTGGCGTACGGATACAAAAAAACAACCTGTCAAACAGTTATTTTTTTACCTTGTGCTTCATTACCCAGATGTCGGTGACATAGTGCCTTTGACGCCAGTTCAGGTGCCCTTCGTCCAGCGTTTCCCACGTCAGCGTAATTCGTCCGTCTTTGCTCGCCTCCGTGGGGACTTCAAAAATCTGTTCTGTCACTTTGTCAAATGTTTCACCTGTCTTAATCAATTTGGCTTTAACCCCATCGATCACCAACGGTGATTCGCGTTGTGCGAAGAGTTTGACGACATAATTGGCGGCGGGATCGAGATTATTATAGACCATTCCATGTGGCCAGCGGTCCAAATGCGTGTGCCATGCTTGTCGATTGATTGTCGGCTTCTCGGTCATCCACCGCTGTGTCGGATGTTCAACTTCGTGACGCATCGCATCACCGGCGAAGACCATTTTGACAATTCGCGGCGAGCGTCCGACATGACCAATCACGTCGTAGTATCCTCCCTCGCCGGGGTTTTCCCAATTCCGAATCACCTCGATACGTTCTAACTGATCTTTGAGATCCGGCATTTTCAAGATCTTTTCGAACTGATCCTCCAGCCACCAACGGTTATTGAGCGGATAGTCGATGAAATCCAAAACCGCCCCGCGCTGGGAGTTGGAGGCATGGCACTTCAGTACGCTGGTTTGCAAGCCGATCTCTTTAAAGAGCTCGTCTCCAAACTCGCATAACTTTGCAATCGCTTCATGATCAACGGGCTTCGTTATTGCTCGCCTGAGGATCGCCTGCGCCTCTTTCAGTGCCTGCGAAACCCCGATGCGAGTCGCGTCTGCAAGTTTGTTGAGCGCCTGACTTTCGAGGTCCTTTTCATAAATCAGTCGTCGACGTGTAAAGTCGACGTAATAAGCCCGAAACAGATGCATCCGAAACCGCCAGGAACTTCCTGCCACCGGAATCCGTCGTTCGAGTTCTTTCCAGAGCAGAAGCGTGGCGGTCACTGAACCGTTATCTTCCAGCGCACCACGCGTGTCCGATTCAAGAGCGAACAACCCGTCAGCGCCCAGATCAGCCGAATCGGGTCGGAAGAAAAATCTTGCATATTCTTTCGCGACTTCGCGCGGGCTCTTGTCTGGATTCCATCCAAGCTGCGTCCAGAGGCTCTTATTAAAGTCGTCGTGGACACCGTCGGAGTACGTCACAAACCCATCGGTAAACGCATAATCCATACGATAGATTTGCGTGTAGTCGACAGGTCGTGGATTAACCGATTCGCGACCGAGCGTCATCCCCAAGGCGGGATCGAGCCAGGGAATCGGGTACTGACAACGAACAGAATGAGTGATGTCGGGATACCAGCGAAGCTGATACGGCTTTGCGAGACGTCTTCGAGTAAGCTCCATCGGCGGACTGCTCGGTCCCATTACCAGGCCACCGAACCATGTCGGCAATTTCTGATCAAGATATGCGTATAAGAAATCGATATCGTCAGACTTGAAATGTTGCAGCGACAACCAGATCTTTGCCTTCGGATGGTACTTCGTCACAAGTTCGGCCATTCGTTCGAGGTGCGGCAAAAGTACGTTGGCCTTGTTATCCCCTGGGTCACCACCTGGAACGAAGATCGCGTCAAGGCGTCTGACTTTGCTGTAGTACGCCTCCTGCTGCTTCAGAAACTCGAGTTCTTTGGTTTCGTCCGGCAGCTTGACCAGCACGGGAACCCAGATCCAATGGTCAAGGTCGTACTTGTCGCAAAGCTCTGCAAATTTCAAGTTCATTTCGTCGCGAGTGTATTTCATCAGTGGACCAGGCTTCTCTTCCTGCCACGGAATATTCTCGACGGCGTTTGCCCCGAAGATCGCCATCTCACGGAAATATTGGTCGTATTGATCGAACGTCCACGCGTCCCAACTGTTTGCAGTGTCTCGATACCCGATCTGATGACCACGAATCGGCCGATCGGGCGATTCGTCCGAGTTGAAATGATCGGCAATCGATACTTCCTTCTCCTTCCAATTCAGGTTGCGAAGCAGCTTTCCTACACCAAACATCGCACCTCGCGAATCGGCGCCGGTGACAACCACGGTGGCAGGCTGACGATCCGTCGAAGGAAGTATTCGGATCGAAAAGGATTCCGACTTTTTCGGAACAGTATCGATTGTCGTCGCGATCTGATCCCGCCAAGAAGGTGGGTCGGCAAGCGTTGAAATCGCAATGATCGCTGACGCCTGCTTCGGCCAATCAGTTGTCACTGTCCACGTCACCCCTGATCGGCGAGCAATCTCTTCCACCAGGATCGTCGGAGCAATTTTTTCCGCTGCAGGTCGCTC
>JBAXBD010000090.1:0-13435 GCA_037142165.1 Schlesneria sp.
GCATAGGCGCCTCTTTCAATGGCGGCAAGTTTGGCGGCAGTTTCAGTAGCGACTCAAGCTTACGTAACTTAACGCCGAATGCTTCGCGAGAGAAGCCAACAAACGTGGCAGTCAGGTTCAATGGAGATTAACTCCAGATACCTGTGGCAGACTCCACTCCATCAGAGCCGAGCATGGTTTTGAACCAGTGAATTGAACTTACAGTGGCTTGTCGCCTCCCTCAGGACAGGTATCATTTGTGACTCAATATTGAAAAAAGTTTGCTTATTCGAATATATGGACATTCAGCAATGACTAATCCTGCCGATTTGATGTCGTCGCTGACCGGGGTACTTCGGCAGTACTGGGGTTACGACTCGTTTCGACCGCTGCAGGCCGAAGCGATGCGAGCCATCCTGGAAAGCAGGGACTCGGTTGTTGTTCTGCCAACAGGTGGCGGCAAATCGATCTGCTTTCAGGCTCCTGCTGTCGCTTTGCCGGGATTGGCAGTGGTCGTTTCGCCGCTGATTTCGCTGATGAAAGATCAAGTTGATGCGCTCACCGAATGTGGTATCCCCGCCGCATGTGTGAACAGTTCGATGAGTAACTCAGAGCGGTTACAGGTGGCGAACCGGATTCGTAGCGGAGAACTCAAGCTGCTGTATGTCGCTCCCGAGCGACTGTGCAATGACAAGATGCTCGATTTTCTTGAGACGAGTCAGGTCTCCTTTTTTGCGATCGATGAAGCACATTGTATCAGCGCGTGGGGACATGACTTTCGGCCTGAATACAGAATGTTGCAACAATTACGGTCACGTTTTCCCGGCATCGGCGTCCACGCCTATACGGCCACAGCCACGGAACATGTTCGACACGATATCTCGGAACAACTGGGGCTTCGTGATCCCGAATGGCTGATCGGATCATTCGATCGTCCGAACCTTGTTTACCGTGTTCAGCGGAAATCAGACGTCGTGAAACAGATCCGATCAGTGATTGATGCTCACCCGAATGAATCGGGGATCGTCTACTGTATATCGCGACGCGAAGTCGACGAGACCGCAGAGTTGCTGTCACGCGCCAGATACAAGGTTCGGCCTTATCATGCAGGGTTGTCCGATGCAGATCGTATCAAGCATCAGGATGAGTTCCTGAACGAAGACACGAATATCATCGTCGCGACGGTTGCCTTCGGAATGGGAATCGACAAATCGAACGTGCGTTACGTCATTCACACGGGTGCTCCAAAATCCCTCGAACATTATCAGCAGGAGACAGGCCGAGCGGGCCGCGATGGGCTTGAGGCGGAGTGCTGGTTGTTATGGACAAGTTCCAACTTCATGACCTGGCGCAAGATGCAGGAAGATCTTCCCGACGACGCACGGGCGCAAGCGTATGAAAGCCTGAAAGGGATCGAGAGATTTTGTACGGGAGTCGTCTGTCGGCACAAAGCACTGGTCGAGCACTTTGACCAATCTTACGAATACAGTAACTGTAAGGCATGTGATGTCTGTCTGGATCAGTTGGACCTCGTCCCCGATCCGTTGATTGTCAGTCAGAAAATCCTGTCGTGCGTTGTGCGGGTCAAAGAAAATTTCGGAGCCGACTATGTCGCGCAGGTTCTTGTCGGTTCGAAGGAAGCTCGCATCCTGGGTAACAGCCACGATCAGCTTTCAACTTATGGTTTGTTGAAACATGAGCGTAAAGAAGCAGTCCGAGATTGGATCGAACAACTCAGTTCACAGGGTTTTCTCGAACGAGTTGGTGAATACAACACGTTGAAAGTGACAGACAACGGCTGGAAACTTTTGAAAGGTCAGGCCACGGCAAGACTGCTCAAACCGACTGTCAATAAGAAGTCGTCAGCCGACAAGAGTTCGAAAGTCGAAGCAGCGTCGTGGGAGGGAGTCGATCACGATTTGTTCGAAGTTCTGCGTGGGCTCAGGCGTCAAGTTGCCGAAGGCCACGGTGTTCCCCCGTTCGTGATTTTCGCGGATACGACATTACGTGACCTCGCCCGTCGACGTCCGACAACGATGACAAATTTCCGTCAGATCCACGGCGTCGGCGATAAGAAGACAGCCGATTTCGGTGCGATGTTTACCGATGCAATCCGCGAACATTGCGAGCAGCACAAGCTAAGCGTAAATGTAATGGGAACAGACGCAGTGATCGGATCATCCGTCCCAACTTCAAAACCCCGGACTTCCCTCAACACGGACGTCGCGGTTTCGCTTTCGACAGCAAAGCAACTTGCATTCGACCTGTTCCGCGAGGGCAAATCGATTGATCACGTTGCGACGGCGACCGCGCGTTCGCCATCCACGATCAGCGATTATCTGTCCGAATTCATCGGAATCACGCAACAGTGTGATCCCGCGCCGTGGGTCAGCGAATCTGTGTTTAAGCAGATTCGAGAAGCGGCAAACAGACTTGGAATGGACCGAATGAAACCAATCTTCGAAGCATTAGGTGAATCGGTTCATTACGATCAAATTCGGATTGCCCTTGCTTGTATCAAGAATCTACCGCCTGTTGCTTAAGCCGCTCGGCGGAGGACAGGGACTTCCCGCAGATCGACCAGTTCGTGGATGTTGCCACGAACCGTCTGGCTCTTGAATTGACCATCCTGTCGGTCGATTCGCATCATCACGCTCGTCGTAGGGCCGAGCATCGTTGAGATGACTTTGCTGCTGACTTCGGAATTCGGCACGACCGTCAACTTAAACCGTTGCAGGATTGTCGGCAGGGCCATTTTCATAATCAGCATTGCCAAAGGGGCACCAACACACATTCGTGGTCCCGCTCCAAACGGCAGGTATTCGTATGGAGATGGGGTCATCGACAACCAGCGATCCGGTTGAAACAAATCTGGATTTGAATAGATGCCCGGCATGTGATGAGTCATAAATTGGCTGAAGACAATCCCCGCCCCCGGTGCTAAATTGAAGGGCCCCAGTTCAACCGGTAACGCCGTAACCCGTTGAGAGTAAGAGGAAGCGGGCAAAACTCGCATGCTCTCTTTGATGGTTCGTTCGACATAAGTCAGCTTTTCAGACTGTTCAAGCGAGGGGAAACCACCGGTCAGGTGCGTCGACATCTCGCGATAAAATTTATTCATTTCGGTTGGATGTTGAGCCAGCAAGAAGAGCGTCCATGACAGCGAATGTGCGGTGGTGAGATGTGCGGCAGCAAACATCAGGGCCGCTGAGCCAACCAGTTCCTCGTCGGAAATACTTCCCTCGCTATCGTGCGCCTTGATCAAAATCGAAAGAGCGTCAGTACCGCCAGAATTTTCTTTTCTCAGGCGGATCATGTCGAGGATTTCGGCTTCAAGTTTGCCCGCATACGCGAGTAAATCACCGTATCGGCCAGCGATCGTTGTGTCTGCGACGAAGGCCCCCATACCGAGTTCATGGTTGAGGTGAACCCATTCATCGATCATATGGCCGATTTTGTAAGCGACTTCAGGTTGATCGATGCCAAACAGAATGCTGCTGGTCAATCGCAGCATAAAGTCGGTCATGTCTCGATTGATATCCCGCTCAGTCCCTGGCACCCAATCGGCAAGCATCGATTCGACTTCAATTTGAATCGATGGGATATAATTTAGTATCGCCTTCTTCATGAAAGCGTCCATGACCATCCGGCGATTGCGTTTGTGCTGTTCACCGTTCATGCTGAGCAATCCTGATGTCAGCCGACGCTGTGAAGATTTTCGCGATCCTCGAATGGCGAAGAACTGTGAATGAAAGGTGTTCATGTCACTCAAAACTTGATGGTTAAATTCAGGTCCGAACACGAAGTAGATTCGTTGGCCTTGCTCTTCCATCGCACAGATATTGCCATGCTCGGCGTGCAGCCGGCGCATACACGCGATTGGATCATCCGGGAAGTCCATTAGTCTTCCGTGTGTGATCGGAAGAGGCTCATCAGTTCCGCGAGCAATGGTCAAATTCGTGGGAATCATAAGAATCGTCTACCTTGACATTTAAACGAACGCTTCCTGCGATCGAGGCGAGGGATTATGTAACAATTTCTGTCGATGACCACTAGGGGGACTCAAAAATTCCGATCAATCGCAACGAAATTCCGTTTCGAATCGGTTTTGACGTATGTTTCAGTTAGTTCTCGCGAACGTCACCTAAAATTCCTCGACCACCCCAGAACCGTTTGGAATGCCGTTTGCGGTGCGAGTCGAATGGAACTCGAAAACTGCCAGTTTATCGCGACTTTCATTTGTGATCACGCCAGGATATTAGGCGACTCGCGGTCATGATTTTCCGGCTGAATGGGTTGGATAAGCCGTTTCGGTAATTTTCTTGAGAGATTTCTGTGAACAATCGCTAAAATACGCGAAATTCGGAGGTAGGATTTCAACAAATGGTAAACTTTGCCGCTTCGAATTGAGATTGAGTCATGGCCGGACCGATTTTTTAATGGTGAGGCGCCGAAGGCGTTCGACAAGAGATTCCGCTCCATCAACCCAAGGAAATTTGGCGACATTTACAACGTCAAGTTTCTTAAGAGTCTGAAGGATTCCCCATGTAGTTGGACCGACAGTTGACGAGATGGATGTTTCAGTGACAATTTAGCATCTGGCAATTATTTCAATCGCATCAAAATATCGCTCAGGAAACCTTGCCCATGTGGACAAACGGATTGATCGGGAAGCTCTCCCGCATGTTGCCCGTTACGGCATTGTTAATGGCGTTTTCCACGATGGTTGCGAAGCCAAGTGTTGCACAACCACCTCGTTTCTTGAACCCTCCTGTGCCCTTGGGATATCCGAATGTTGTTGTCGGGCCTGTCGCGAACCCGTACGGGACGCCTCCCATGTCGATCGGCCCTGCTCCGGCAGGATATCCGCTTTATCCACAGTTCGTTCCCGCGGCGCCTTATCCGCCGCCGGTGATTTACCCCGCAGTGCCTTACACGGTGCGTCGACCGACACCATTTCAAAACAACATTGCTTCGACACCACCTCAAAGTGTCGTGGTATCCCAGAGGATTTATGGAGCCGCGCCTGCTGCCCCCATTGTAGAGCAGCCCGCGCCGGTCGGAAATTTACGACTGACTGTGAGTGAGAATTTTCTGAACCGATTGGTTGCTCGCGATGAAACGAAACCAGGAGAAGTTCGAGATTTCATTCTTGGTGCTCAAGTTTCCGGCCGCCAGACGACTGCAACCCAGGTACGGTTGGATTTGCTCCCCGGTGCCTCTCATGCCCGCGGCGCTTTGGTGCTGAATGGAACGACCCAAAGTGAAACGACCGGCGTGACACCGCAGGCTATGGTCGATGTCGCGAGCCAACAACAGTTCGTTGCTGTTAAAGAGATCTTTTTCGACGGTATGAAGTTTTCGACGCGACATGCCGTCGTTCATGTGCGAGCCAAAAATCAAACGTTGGGAGCCGTGACACCACTGACTGGAACCCTGTTCGGCGGGATAGCGAACAGAATTGCTTATCGAGAGGCAGAGCGTCGCAAACCTGAAGCCGAAGCGGTGGCCCGTGATCGAGTCGCGGAAAGGGTCTTTCCTGAATTCGACAATGCGATTGACCAGCAGCTTGCTTCTGCAAACGATCAACTCGAATCAAAGGTTCGACGGCTGTTACGAACCACAAACTTGATGCCCAGTATGCAGCAAGTCTCGTCGACGGACACGGCATTGAACTACTCGGCACAATTGGCAACAGAATCCCCAACGACATCGTCCCCAACTCTTGAAGGCCGACTAAATGTTGATCGAGGGTTGAGCCTGATGGTTCATGAAAGCCTGCTGAATGCGTTGGTCGCTCGCTCCGGTCTGAAAGGAATGAAAACGACCGATCGCGAAATCAAAGCTTTAATCGCTCCATTCGAATACAAGACTGCGAAAGACGAATTAGAGGCTGCTCAGCCGCCGGTTGGTCTGCCGGGAATGGACAATGTCGTTACAGACATTGAGTTCGATGAATCTGATCCGCTGACAATTCGGCTGGAACAAGGCCGAGCGTTGGTAACGATGCGTGCAAAATTCAAGCCCGCAGGGCAAGACGTTCTACCCGCGTTGGCCGTGACAATTCCTTATACAAACGAACTTGTCGGTGATAAATTTGTAGTCACGCCTGGCAAAGTTCAAGTGGCGGCCCTCGATAGGGGTGATGAATCCGCAATACCACCACTTGCAATGAATCTTTTGTCAAAGGCCATCGAAGCGAGTCTTTCAAAACTCGCCATCGACAGGACTTTACCGTCATCACTTTGGCCAATTGGAGGAACTGTTCCCCGTATCGCTGAGGTTCAGACGCAGGATGGCTGGGGACTTATTTCAGTGGAATAAAATAGGATGAGCCCTGACATTGCCGGGGCTCGCCTCATCAAAGCTGTAGGTCAAAAACGCTAAGTCACAAGGTGATTTCTAGATCGTGCATCTGTAAAACCTGGTCAAGTTTCGTGATTTCAAGGACTTCACGGATGTCAGCCGAGGGGTTGTACAGATGAACTTCAATCCCCTTTTTCCGGATCGATGCCAAAAGACCAAGTAGACCACTAGGGATTAACCGCACTCGCGTCAGATCAAATGCCAGAACCTGGCAGTTGTTCGCGCGAATGATTTCCAATAATTCATCACGACATTCGGCAACGTTCATGTCGTCAATGACTTCTCGCCCACCAAATCCAAGGACGGTTAGCTCACCCGCCTGGTAGACTTCAAGATTCGAAACTGCTTGCATTCGAGATTTCTCCCTTGAAATAGGAATCAAAAAATGAACGCCGACTCAAAAATATCGCTGGCAACCGACCCAGCAAAAAAACACGTCATCAAATCTAATGCGTGACAAACCAAAACGCCGCAATAATCGATCCAACCGCAGAAATTTCAGGTCCATTTGTAGAAAGGCCAAGATGGCCCACACAGAAACATGCGTACAGATTCACTTTCGACACAAAGATAGTCATAAATAGGATTTCTCCGATCACTGACTTCTGGTTGACATTAATACCTCGGATTCTTGAAAAAGATGCGTATCGCTTGGCACACACTTGCCTGATGCGGACTCTTAAGGCAATATTTGCAACGAAATTTGTCAATAAATCAACAGCAATGCCGTCAACAAGTTACGGAACGACCTTGTCTCTGAGATTTGAGATCATATAATTCGATCACGTTTCGGAATTCTGGAGTTTTCAGGAGCAATTCAATTATGGCTGTAACATTGACTGAGAAGGCTGCAACAGAGATCAAGCGCATCCGAGTCGAGAGCAAAATTCCTGACGAATTTGTTTTGCGAGTCGGTGTCCGAGCCGGCGGCTGTTCCGGTTGGGACTATTCATTCAACTTCGACGATACTCAGGATACAACGAAAGACTTCGTTTCCGAGCAACACGGCGTGAAACTGGCTGTTGATAAGCGTTTCGACCTGCACCTCGACGGAACGGAAATCGACTTTATCGATGACCTGAACCGCCGCGGCTTCAAGTTCAACAACCCAAACGCCCAGAAGACGTGCGGTTGTGGAAGCAGCTTTGCGATGTAATTTAGACTGTTATCAAGCGTGACTTTCACATTTGATCTGGTAGATTCGCATTCCCCGACTTCCCAATTTATTGATTGTGGAGTCGGGGATTTTTTATAATCGATGGGATTTTTTCCCGTTCGCTGACGTCACGTCGTCAATAGAGTCCTAATTTTCTTTCGTGGTTCGGCCCATCACGCATCAGAATTCCCTCCATATTGGTGTTATTTGGATGGATGTCCAAAGCGATCGACCTGCCCTGGCGACGGCGAAGATTGAACGCCATGGCTTCTCAGTGAGATCAGGGTCATGATCGCGGGCAATACAACCACCGAGATCAGCAGGCAACTTCCGACACCGACTGATGACACCACTCCAATACTCTTCAGACCCCGGTGTGGTGCGATGATCATGCTGCCGAATCCGACCATGTTCGTCAGTGAGGTCAGAATCAGCGAGTTAATCATACTGGGTGACGACACGTAACGGCGGCCTGACTGTCGACGATAATCGTGCATCACATGGACTCCGTTATCAACGCCAATCCCGAGAATTAACGGCAGGATGATCAGATTCGCCGGATTGAGATCGACGTTCAAAAGCCCCATGACCCCGAGCATCAGCGCGGCCCCTGCGAGAGGTGGCAACAGAGCTAAACCGATGTTTCTCAATCCTTCAAAGTCGACGATGGCCACAAGCACGATCGTTGTGATGACATAGGCAATTCCGATCTTTTCATAGCCGATACTCGTTCCCATCGACTTCGCGACGTATGCTGACACTATGACTCCCGCAATCGGTCCCAGCACAGCAATCAATGTGTTTCGCAGATTAAGAAAGTCTAGCACCAGCACAAGATAGATCGCCAGCAGCGCATACACAGCAACTCGCTTATAACTTTCCCAGATTTGCTGTGACGCTTCATAGTTTTGAAGCGGTACTCCAGTCACCTCAGGATCAACTTTGCGGACGGCATTGACAAACTTTTCGAGTGGTTCGATATCCCATATCTCGTGTCGAGGATGAATCTGTAGCGACCATCGACCTGGGCGTGCAAACCGAGAAACCACGGCTGATGGCAGGTCGGCAAGAGTCACGGGCTCCGGGTTCGAAACCGCTTCCAAGCCTCGAAATCGTGAAAGCAGGTCGGCCTTCATCTGTAATTGATATCCTGTCAAAATCGCCGTTTGTTGCTCAAGCGACTGTTGCTCCAGTGACGCGACGATTTGGTCAATTTGCATCTGAATACCACTGATTAACGGTGACTGAGCTTCATCCAGCGATTCTGAAAAACGTTGCAGCCGTTCGCGAATCAGTACAGGGTCGACCTCGCCAGCTTCCGGCCATTCCGCGGGCAAATCGGACAGGAGAGCGTGGATGCCCTGAATCAACAATACTTTTTCAGATGGTTGCTGTGGAAGCACCGAAGCGATCTCTTCTACATGATGGACTTCCGGTAGAGCTTCAAACCGCTTCTTGAGATCGAGTGCTTCGGCGGGGCTGCTGGCGGTTGTTACGGCAAACAACGTCCGGCTGTTCGGTTCTTGCACAAGTCTTTTCTGCAGTTCCACCGATGGAATTCCATCTGCCTGGAGGTGGAGCAGGTTGTAGTCGTATTTGACCCGAAAGCCGTATGATGAGATTGCCGCGATCAAAGCCATTGACGTTGCAGTGACTATCAGCGGCCAGCGCGAGGTGACCTGGCTGATCACATTCAGCTTCATCTGAGCTGGAAGACGGTTCGGGTCGGTATTACGATCGACGAGCGAGATGCTCGATGGCATCACAAAAAATGCTGCGAGGGCACAAAGCAGAATTCCCCCTCCGGCAATCACACCAAGTTCGGCAACACCGAGAAAATCCGTAAAGACTGCGCAAAAGAATGCCAATGATGTCGTCGCTGCTGCGGTCAAAATCCCCGGCCCTACGTCTTGTGCGGTGGCAAGCAATGCAGGGCGCAGATCCTGACCTTCATGACGAAATTGAAGGTATTGGGACAAATACAAGATTGCGTAATCACTTCCCAATCCGACTAGCATTGTCACGAAAGAAACAGAAAGGATATTCAGGTGGCCAATCGTCGCTGTGGCAAATCCAAACCCCAGTGCGGTTCCAACACCGAGCATTAACTGCCCGAGCAACGGGTGTTTCACACCGCGAAATCCGGCCACGAGCAAAAACCCTACGCCGCCAAACGAAATGATCGACTGCCAGATCATTGAATCCTGAGACGAACGCATTTCGTCCCGTTCCAGTGACGGAATACCTGTGATCCCGAGTTTGGCATGTGGATGTTTGCGAGACTCTTCCGCCAGGACCGCCTCCATCCGATCGACGGATTTATCCGTACCGTCAAATCCCGTCGCCTTTTGAACCGGCTGAGCCTTCAGAAAGCCCATCGTTCGTTTTTCATTGGTCAGATAACGCACCTCCGCGGCTTTTCCCACCGACTGCTGATCCATGGGCATGGTCGACAGCCAGGGCGAAATAAACTGATCGGGATTGTCGATGAATTGGGCAAGGCTTTGCACGAAGCCTTCCCCGACCTGCAATACGTCAGCTATCGCCTGAACGTCACCCGACTCGATCGCACGCGCGACCTGCGGCTTCAGATTCGTAAAGACCTGATTCAGGCTGTACATCTGCCAGCGGCCCTTCAGGATCATGCTGAAGCTTTCCAGCCAATTAATCAGTCCGTTCAACTCTTTAGGAGACAGATACTGCAGCCCCTTCGATGCCAATCCGCGTTGGTCAACCTTGTACAGCACGTCGCGAAAGAATTCGGGTTCGCTTTCAATCTGGTTTCCGAGTTCATCCAGAATTGCGTCGATCTCATCCGGCTCACCCGATTCGACGACGACAACAATGTCAGAGGAATCGCCGAAGTCTTTCGTATACATATTCCACCGCCGCTGATAATCAGCCTGAGGATCGATCAGGTCGGACCGGTCTGTCTTAAATTTCAGAAAGAGCGCGGAATAGCCTGCCGAAGCTGCGGCAAGCAAAAGGACCAGTAACAGCGTCAAGCCGGGAGCGAGGGTCACCGCCGAGGTAATCGCCTTCAATAATCGAGTGACGAGTGCGCCTTGCGCATGGTTCGAAACGTCGTCAGACATGAAAAGTCCTGGAGATCTGGATTGTGCTCGCGTTCGAGAGTTGGCATCCGTGCAACTGCAGTATCATCGTTGTGCCTGCGTCAAATCATGATATCGATGGATTCCAGCGTTTTGACGGGCCAGCTTTTTGAGGAAGTTATCCGAGCTCAAATCGGCTCCAACCCCGAATTCGACAACGTGAACGAAGGCTTTACGCTTGTTGCCTCGCTTAAGATCCCAAAGGTCCTTGGCGCTCAATTCGGGTGCGTCAGCATCCGTTAACAAATAGATCACATCGGGATCATAACTGAACGCCAACGACAATGCTCCCATTCGGTTTGTCCCCGAATCTGGCTGAATCCCGGTCAGAAATTGCCTGGCCAGCCGCAGGTTAATCGATGTCGCGGGCAATAATCGTGTTCGTTCACCTGGTCGATTCATGGCGTGGTTCGTTACGTTAAAAAAAATCACCTGAAACTGCGATGTCGGCGTCAGGTCTTGCAGACTGTCCCAAAGTTTCTGCCGCGCGAATTGCATGGCATCGTGCTGACGCATACTTTCCGACGCATCAATCACGTAGACGATCCGTTTGGCCGGGGCCTTTATACCGAAGAAGCTTGTTTGATGCCCCCCAGATCCCGGCGTACCTCCCTTCCCAGGCTCTCCTCCTGCACCTTTGCCGTCTGTATTATCCCGGTTCGAAGGCAAGCCATCCTCGGTTTGATCACTTGTCGATTCGCCCTCAATTGATGCCGAGTCCCGGTCTTTCACTGCTGAATCGTGCAGGTCTGGCTGATTAAAACGAGCAGACTGCACATCAAAAAGTTTATTGCGATCTGCAGTTTTCAGCGAGGCATGCAGTTCGGACTCGATGGCATTCGAATTTTCTTTGGTCGCACTAAATACGGTTTGCGGATCGGTCTCAACAACGGTCAGTAAACGAGGCTTTTCATTTGCTGGTTGAATTTCGATAGTTTGGTGAACGTCATTCAAGCGATCGGATTCAGCATCGGGAATCACAGTATCAATGGCCACCCCCTTGCCCTTGGATTCGCCTGCCCCGCCTGGGCTCCCTGGAATCCAAGTAGCTGACCAGTTATCGCCATTGCCCGTGTCGCCGGTTCCTCGACCAGCCGAACGGGACCCCGAAAACTGCAGCATCACAAGCAGAACGAATGCGTGAACCAATAGAGACACCATCAGCAACGAATACGTTTTTCGCCGCGTTCTCGTGCGAACCTTTCTGGCTGTGGTGGTCATATTAAGAACATCCTTTGAACATAGGGGCTGTTTCGAGTTGTCCAAGCTCTTTCAATTGTGTATTTGACCACGAATCTTGGGTAATCTTCCACATCTTCCACCTGTCTGGCTACCTCAAAACTACTGGAATTACTCCCGAGACACGATGCCGTCTCATAGGATCGCGCCCGACAGTTAAGGTCGCTCAATCAAAATCTTGTGAAAAGACGAGTGGATTTTCTCGCACAGAGACGTTTAACTACTTGAATCCTTGGAAGCACCGATTCTATGATCGAGTCAGCGCAACTATTAGGATGAAGTCATGTAAGCGAAATACGCCCGAAAACTTGTCTCCATGGCAGATGTTCCCTTTCAAAACTTTTCAGCCGAAATTGCCTTTCCGCAAAAAGTCACTTCAACAACTGTCGCAATCACTATCACACAGAGTATAACAAGGCCACTCAACCCGATCTTCATGGACTTTTGCTCGATAGTTGCACGCCGAGTCCGCGATTCCCATTACAAAACAGGAGCTGCTTCATGCTTTCTACGACGAAACATCGTATTGTTCCCATTTGGCTGATGATTGTTCTGCTAACCGTCTCGATGGGAGTTTTTTCACGGCCGATCATGGTTCATGCTCAGGTGGAAGATGGTGCCAAACCTGCTTCATCGGAAGAACCAGCAAAAGCATCTGAGAGCCCCGCAAGAGAATCGACGCTGATGTGGCTCATTAACACATCTGGATGGATCGGCGCGGTGATCCTGGCGATTTCGATTTATTTTCTCGCGATAGTCCTGCAGTGTTTCCTCGAATTGCGTGCCCCGGTTGTCGCTCCGCCTGAACTGATGGAAGAGTGTGAAGCCTTGTTGGCGAAACGTGACTTCAACGGTATCTATAAAGTGGCAAAAGAAAGCACCAGCGAGCTTGGACAATTGATTGCCACAGGTATGGTGGGGTTGTCCACGGGCCTGAGTGATGCGCGCGAAGCGATTGACCGCCAGGGTGAAGTCATCACCGTGGATATGGAAAAACGGATCAGCATGCTCGCCGTGATCGGTACGCTGGGACCACTGATCGGACTGTTGGGAACACTGAAAGGAATGATCGCGAGCTTCAGCGTAATCGCGAGATCGGATACGCAAATGAAGGCCAGTGAAGTTGCTCATGGTATTTCCGAGGCATTGGTTCTGACGTTTGAAGGCGTTGGATTGTCGGTACCTGCCATCTACTTCTTCGCCTTCTTTAAGAATCGCGTAGCAACTCTCAGCGTTCAAACGTTGAATGCAGCCGACGAGTTCATTCGTCGCCTGCACGCCGCAGCCCACAAAAAACCGACCAATGAAGCCGCTCCCTGAAACAAATCGAGGAGGATGGAATGTCAGAACATAATGCAGAAAGAGCGGAGCCGAACCTTACACCCCTGCTCGACATGGTCTTTCAATTGATCACGTTTTTCATGCTCGTGATAAATTTCAAAGGGGCGTCGCTAGACCTCTCTTTGAAACTGCCTGTGCTCGGGTCGGCTCGTCCATTGGAACGTCACGGAAATCTTGAACCGCTTTTGCTCAATATTGACTCTGCGGGCCAGGTCAAGGTCCAGGGAAAACAAGTTGACGT
>JBAXBD010000091.1:0-13176 GCA_037142165.1 Schlesneria sp.
CTGGACCTTGCCGCAACCAACTGGTCCGCTGCAGAACAGAATTTGAAGCTCGTCTCGACTTTGGCCCCCTCTTGCCGAGACGTGAAACTCGAACTCGCCCGTCTTGCCGCCCGACAGGGGAATTGGACCGAAGCGCTCGGCTACGAAAACTCTGCGCAATTGGCGACGATTCAGGAAATTTCGCTTAACGATCCCTGGCTGAAAGAGGTTTTTGATCTCGAACTGGCTGGTACGACCTCATCGGAACGTGCGGATCAGCTTCTCGCTGCCGGGCAGTTCGCTGCCGCAGCAAAGATGCTTCAAAACGTCGTTCGCGATCATCCAGAACTGTCCCGGGCCCGATTAAATCTCGCGATCGTTTTGTGGCAACTCGGGAACATTCCTGAGTCACAGCGCGAGTTTCAACGACTGGTGGCGCAGTTTCCAGACGAACCGACGGGATATCTTGCGTGGGGGCGATTGCTGGCCAGTTCCGGGCGGTTTCAGGAAGCCAAACGCCGCGTTGAGCAGGCGATCGACAAAAAGGCCGACGCTGCAGAATCCAATTCGATGGGGGGGATGATCAAAGAAGGGGAGTGTCGCTTAGAACAGGCGGCGGAATGCTATCAACGAGCAATCCATGCCGCTCCCGAAACCGCTTCGGCGTATCTTGCACTTGCCGCAGTCTATCGGCAATTGGGTAAGCCTTCACAAGCGAATCATGTTCTTCAACTTGCAGTACACCTGAAACACCCGGATGAAATCGTTCGTCGGGAAATTGAGCGGCAGCTCCGCGAAGCCGCCAACTCGAAAGAATCGGCTTCAGCCTTAAATCCGGCAAACGTGTCCCCACCAGAGGTGGTGAAATAAGAATACAATGCGAATTCCGTGTGAGTTTTCAAAGAGTACTTGCTTGACTGCATCGGAAGTTGTCGATACTCTAAATTATCAAATTTCAAAATCTGGACTCAATCCGTCAAAATCAATTTCGTCCGTGATCTACTACGTCGGCTGAGGCCTTTCACGTTTTTTCGATATGGCTTCGTTTTTCTGGTGACATACATAGAGTTTCGCCGATCAGTCTTTCGATCGGTTTATTTGTGTTTTGTACGTTTTGTCAAAGGAGCGGTGTATGAAGCAAGTTGCTGTCAGAAAAAAATGGCGCGGATTTACGTTGATTGAGCTACTGGTTGTGATCGCGATCATCGCGGTTCTTATTGCACTGCTTCTTCCAGCGGTTCAGCAGGCACGTGAAGCGGCACGCCGAACGCAGTGCCGGAACAATCTGAAGCAAGCTGGATTGGCTCTGCACAATTACCACGACAATTACGGACGATTTTCGGCCGCAACGTACTGGCATTATGCAACAGGCGGTTACGTCAATGGGGTCGCTGTCAGTCCAGTTCCACGAAATTTTTCATTCTTTACGATGATTCTGCCGTATATTGATCAGGCACCGTTCTACAACTCGATCAATTTTTCACAACCTGCCTGGAATCAGCAGATTAACGGTGCGGCTCTGCCATCTTATTCGTTCCCGGCCTTCAAATGTCCATCCGATCCAGGTTTCGGTGGTTCCAGCAATCGCTTCAATATTGGTTGGACAAATTACTCAGGAGCGGAAGGTTGGGACTGGTGGAACCGACCCGGCGGTACGCTGAATGGTGTTTTCGCGATTACTGTTCATACGCGAATCGCTGACATTACCGACGGAACTTCGAATACGATTCTGCTCGGTGAAACCTCAACCGCCGGATTTGATGCAAATGACCCGAACCGAAGCCACCAGGTCAATGGCAACGGACATGTTCGCGGGGGCGGTAACAATTCGGTGTTTCGCCCATGCCTGATCGGCGTACAAACCTCTGGCGATGCTGCAGGACACTCGATCGCTCCGTACGACACTCCAGCCGTTGGTGCAAGTGGTGCCGGCGGTGCGATGTATCCGGGAAATGCAGACGGCACGGCTAGCGTGACGCCAGCGACCGGGTTCTGGGGTCAATTTGGCGGCCCGTATGTCTACCAGCCAACCTACCTGACATGTTTCGGAATCAACAACAACTGGCCTGGTGCACATAGCGTGCATACGGGTGGAGCTCACTTCCTCATGTCGGATGGAACGGTACGGTTCCTGAATGACAACATGGATTTCAACGCATGGCGAGCATTGAATACCGTTTCAGGTAGCGAATCCAACACCGGTAACTAGTCCAAGTTACTGTCTTCGATTATCGAATGAATTTGAACCCTCGAACCGGCCCAGCCGTTCGAGGGTTCTTTTTTTCACGGTCACTCGAAGACAACCCAACCTTTTACCGTGTGAACTGTTTTTCAAAAATGTCTTGCTCTCCACACCGGCGCCGCGTCGGTGGGAGCAGCGACTGGCTAGCTAGTTCTACTCCCAAACAACTCGTCTGATTCCTTCAATAGCCGTTCAGTCGCGGCATCTACCGATGCGGGGAGGGCGGTGGAGACTTGTAAATTGAGAGTTGCCTCCACAGGGTTGCCCTTTCATACAAGCATTAATCCTCCGCGTTTTCGTAACCGTTCACGTTCCGGGGGCTGACGCATTTTCATGGCGGGAAACGCCGAACTCCGTCAGGTCACTGGAGTCTGATTCATCGCGTCCCCATGAAAATGGGTCTGCCCTACTTCATCGCCCGTGAACATTTACGTGGGTTAACGGTTGAAGACCAGCTTGACCCGGATTGATTTCCGTCGGCCCCGTCAGGCTGAAAGTTGTCATGACTGAAACATCAGTCAGGCATTTGCTGGATAAATCTCGGTTTTCCACATGTTGGATACGATTGAAATTCTGCGTCAACTTTTCAAAAACAACGCCGGATCATCAGGCAACGATCGTCGTATCCGGCTTCTCTTCAGCCCTGAAGCCGAACAGGAAATTGATCAGTGTCAGAACGATGAATGTTCCCACGAAACCCCAGGCTGCGGCAGCGAACAGTCCGACCAACTGCACTTCGACTTGACCGACGTTCCCTTCGATCGCCCCTTCAATTATGCGTCCGTCCCAGCGAAATCCGGCGACACTCGATGTCGCAAATACACCGGCGAGAATGCCTCCAATACCACCAGCGACCCCCTGAAGCACAAACACAAACAAGGATTCGTGCCCCTTCCGCTGAGCTTGCAACAATTCGGCAACGACACAGCAAAACGCTGCTGCGGCGCCACCGGTAATCAAGCACGATTGGGGCAACATCAATCCGCAACCAGTCGATACGGCAACGAGACCTGCGATCGCGCCGGTACAAGCGGCCGACTGATCCGCACGCCCACGAATTAACGATGAAGCAATTACGCCGGACAACGCTCCCGCGCTCCCGGCAAGAAAGCTATTCACAAAGGTGACGGCTGCCCTTCCGTCTGCGTGCATGCCAAGCGCACTGTTGACGATCGACATTCCCACCCAATAGGCCAGAGCCCCCAGGCTTACGATCACCATCCGTTGAGAATTTTCGTCCGTGGCCAATCCGACTTCGGATGCCTGCGCACGCTGCTTTATCCCGGGTGCGACGACAAACGCCAGAGCCGAAAAACCGATACCGACCTGGATCAGCCCACCGCCGCTGTCAATCACTCCTAACGATTCCAGCCAGCCATCTCCCCAAACCCAATGAGCCAATGGGGAATAGACAAATGAGCCCCAAAACATCGCGAATACAAGGATTCCTCCTGGCCGAATACGTTCAACCAGCAGCAGTAATAACGGAATGGGGGCAGCGACAAACAACATCATATGCAATGCCATAAACAACAGATGGGGAATCTGATAGAACGGCCTGCGACTGGGAAACAAGGGACGCTGGGCTCCTGATAAAGGAGTTTGACCTTGGAAATTCAGAAAGTTTTCTCCCCCGAAAATCCCACCTCGTCCGTGCGTCGCCGATTCGTCTTCTTTTGCGTCTCCGATCTCCATCATTTCCTGAAGGCTGTTTAAAACGGGTAAAGGAGTGTTGAAATCAATTTCAGGAACAGTTCCCGGCCCAGGTGCAAAGGCCAGGCTGAATGCCCAAAGACACCAGGTCAGACTCATGACCGCCATCAGAGGAATGAGTTTGGGAATCAGTGCCGGTAAACCACCGCGATCCGCCATCCCCTGGTAAAACAGTCCCAGGGCGGGCAGCACAAGCAGGATCTGCGCGGCGATGGCAATGAAGAGGAACGCAATGTCCCCCGGGTTGAAATCGTCGTGCCATCGTATCATGGGATCCCCTTCAATTCTCGGCCGGTTCCTCGTTGAAGTTCGATGTGTCGATTCGTCAGTCCCCCATCAAAAACTTCGTTTGCCGTTTCTAAGGAACCGTCAGGCCATTTCACTTCGATTTTGTCATAGGTCTTGCAATTACTCAGGCCGAAATGAACGCGAACGTCGTTGCTCGCCAGAAAGCTCGACGCGGGATTGACGCAGGCGTGATATCGAACTCCGTTCGCGTACAACGTGATTTCGGCACCATAGGCATCGCGTTTTAAGCGGGGATCAATCGCACGCGCCATCAACCAGCTTCCTCCCTTTGTGAAATCGTTCCTGTACAATTTCGCCGGTCCGCCACAATTCGTCACGATCAGATCGATATCACCATCGTTATCAATATCACCGTGAATCAATCCGCGTCCTGAGCCAACGGCGGCACAGAAATCGCCACCTTGCATCGTGGCTTCGTTAAACAAACCACTCCCTGCACCGAAGAGAAGCAGATTCTGGTCAGCATAGTCGTGCCAGAAAGCAATCGGGTTCGCAATCGCGTCGTGTCGAACCTGGAATTTGTCTTCGCCGTGGGCAGGAAACCCGGAGTGGCAAGGAATCACCAGCCCGTTGGTCACGGCAAAATCCAATTCCCCGTCATGATTGAAATCGATCAGCCCGGCTCCCCAGCCCGTATGCCGCATGGTTGGCCGAACAATCCTGGAGACGACGGAAGCGTCTTCGAAAACACCCTCTCCCTTGTCGAGAGACAAGGGGGCCCTTTCTCCCGAAAGATGGGTCACAATCAAATCCAGCCGTGCGTCGTGATTGACGTCGCCAATCGCAACCCCCATCCCCGCCTCCGCCGCTCCATGCGCGTTCGTTGCGCACCCCCGCTGCGCGGCCTCTTCAAGGAACGTGCCATTTTGTTGATTGATCCAGAGACGATTTGCCGCCCCGTCATTGGCCACGAAAATGTCAGGCCATCCGTCACCCGTGAAATCGGCACAGACAACGCCAAAACCGTAGGTTTTCACATCGCTCAGCCCTGCGACTTCGGTTACATCTGTAAACTTGACCGCCCGATGACCTTGAGAGTCGGTTTGCAGACCATCATTTCGGTATAAACGATCGATCGTGGGCTCGAATTTACGTGGCCCACAGTAGCTCACCAGACCTTGGCGAAACCCACACGCGACAGAATGACCATAGGTCGGGTCGTACGTGTAATTGATGACAATCAGATCGAGCAACCCATCGCGGTTATAATCAAAGAAGGCAGCACAAGTCCCCCAATCATGTTCGACAATTCCACATGTTTCAGTGGCATCTGAAAATGTCCCGTCGGCATTATTCAGGTACAGACTGTCCTGATCATAGCGAGTGACGTACAGATCCGGATCGCCGTCGTTATCAACATCTCCGACGGCGCAACCGACTCCGTAGCCTTTCCCTTCCAGACCCGCGGTCCGGGTCACATCGACGAGAACACCCTCTTTTGATTGCCGGAACAGTCGGCTTTGAAAGGGGGCCGGGTCGGGAACACCGCGATCTACTCCCGGAGAACGACTACTTTGGACCAGATACAGATCCAGTCGCCCATCGCCGTCGTAGTCGAGCAGCGCCCCACCAGTCCCGACAGATTCGGGCATGAAATAGGTCCCAAGGGGGCCAACGGCATGCTGAAAATCAAGGTCCCAAACCCGGGTGACGTCCACGAAAGAAGGAGTTTTATTCTGGCGGATAATCGCTGGTACGGTGCCGAGACATTCGATCCCAGTGGAAGTCAATGATGGACTTATCGCGGATCGCTTTTCCACGATCCGCTGACGAGTCAGACGCACCACCTCAAGGCCAACCAGCAACGCCGCAACCACGACGACCGCAATCAGACGCAGCAATGCGCTCGAGGGTTTTGCCATAAGGACTTCCGACGACGACGGGAGCCAGAAGAGGCTCCCAGAACGGCCGTCAAACTGAACCAGAACAATGAAACTGGCGTATTCCGATGATTGCGGAATCTCATTTCTTCGGAGGATTGGTGTTCATCATCCCACCCATCCCCTTCATCGGGTCGTTAGCATTCCCCACCTTTGACGGCAGTTTCGGCATTGACATCATATCCTTTTGCATCTTCTCGTCCATCGCTTTGAGTTCTGCCGCCGTAGGGGCTTTGTTGTTTTGACTACCGCCACAGCCAATCATCACACCGCAAATGCTCAACAAGACAAAATGACGAATAAACATGATGAATAGTCCCTGAAAAGAAGATGAGAAATCAGGCCATTCATAGACTGGAATGACCTCGCAATATGTTCAAGACACTACGATAAAACTACTTCCATCGTCAATCGATCGATTAGCCAAACGTCGCATTTCAGTAAAATTTCGGTGGATGATTCTCCGAAATCCGCACGCATGGTTTGGAACATAGACAAACCCTATGATATGCACGAATGAACTCGCAGGCAAACTTCGTCATGAAATCGCAACCACAGAATGAGGAACGCGTAGAAAAGGCACAAACATTGCCAATACCTCGCACTTTTTTCGTTCCTGATGATTTTTCATTAATTCAGACGCCAAGCCTGGCGGCGATATTTTTGAATCGATGCCGGATAATCAGCAGAGGGTTTGTGGGAATTTTTCTGACGTTTTTCACGTTGACTTTCACGTTGACGTTCGGCTGCTCGCCGTCAGATTGGCCTCTCTCGACAGGTCGAAAATTTCCGCCGGACGAACTTAAGGCAAACGTCAAAATTGTGATGCCGCAACCGTATCGGATCGAGATCACTGGCAGTCGATATCAATGGCACGTTCGATATCCTGGAATTGACGGAATGCTGGCAACAACCGACGACGTCATTGTTGGTACACCCGTGCATGTCCCTGAAAACACCGAGATCGTTTTTCAACTCAAGAGTACTGACTTCGTTTACTTGTTGTCTCTCCCTGAACTTCACCTGAAAGAAATTGCGGTCCCCGGGCTCGATTTCTCGATCACATTTCACCCTGATATGATCGGCAACTTCACAATGGAAGGGGACGACATGTGTGGAGATCCTCATCCGGAAATGAACAGTCGGCTGATTGTCGAATCCCGAACTCAATTCGAACGCTGGCTGCGTCGACAAACGACAACCCACGAATTTCCAATCAATTAATCTCATTCTTGCCTGGCACGAAAAAGCGAGTGAATTTAATGAATTTGCGATTAAGATCCAGTTCCGTCGATCGAATCACAACGGGGTGCGCCGTTCGACGGGCAGTGAGTTGTCTCGTATTCGTTGTGGCTCTGGGATGTCAACGACAACCCGCCACACCTCCGCCAGCGACGTCGGCCCCCGCAGAAAAGCCAGCCTCGACCGTGACCGACGGAGAAAAGTCAGCTTCGTTGCCAATCCTGCTCGAAATTCCAAAGTTCAGCCTCGTCGATCAGGCTGAAAAAACTTTTGGAACCGATGAACTGCTGGGACAGGTCTGGATCGCCAATTTTATGTTCACGCGTTGCACGGCAACCTGTCCCCGCCAGACAGCCAGGTTCGAAGAGCTTCAACGCACCGTCCAGCTCTGGCCTGACGTTGACCGGCTGAATTTGATCAGCTTTACAGTCGACCCCGAACACGACACATCCAGCCGCCTTGAGGCCTACGCAGAGGCTCATCACGCAACCTCATCGCTCTGGAAGTTTCTCACCGGATCACGAGCTGAGATCTGGAAACTCTGCGCAGAAGGATTCAAACTCCCCGTTTCCGAATCAGTCACCGACACATCGTCACCCATCACCCACAGCCCCAGATTTGTGCTGATCGATAAACAGCACAAGATTCGTGGTTTCTACGATGGTTTATCGGAACCTGATTTTCGAAAACTTATCGTCGATGCGAGATCGTTGCTTTCAGAACCTGGCAATAACGACACGCGTATGCTGCACGTGGGGGTCCCCAAGGACGTGTTCTGTCCACCCTGGCTGCCGCAACGAGCCGCCGATCAGCAGAAACAAGCGGACCAGATCCGAGTTTATCACGACTTCACATTCACCGACGAAATCGAGGCGAGCGGGATTCGCTTCGTCAACCGGGTTGTCACCGACGCCACAAGAAACTATCGAGCAAATCACTATGACCATGGGAACGGGATCGCTATTGCCGACGTCGATGGCGACGGGTTACTCGACATCTTCTTCGTAAACCAGATTGGCGGTAACGAACTCTGGCGGAATCTGGGTCAGGGGCGTTTTGAAGACATGACCCCAATTGCAGGAGTTGCGTTGAAGGGCCGAGTGTGTGTCTCAGCAGCCTTTGCGGACACCGACAACGATGGTGATCCTGACTTGTACGTCACGACGACTCGGCATGGAAATGCCTTTTTTGAAAACGACGGCAAAGGTCATTTCCGTGACGTAACGGAAGCGTCTGGATTGACTCAACACGCGCACTCGTCGGGTGCCGATTTCTTTGACTTCGACAACGACGGCCGGCTCGACTTGTTTGTCACGAACGTCGGAAATTTCACGACGGATGAAGTGGCCTATGCGGCTGATGCAGACAAGAAAGAATTTCCCTTTTACACGGGGATTACGGATTCCTTCAGCGGGCATCTGTTTCCACATCGCTTTGAACAAAGCGTCCTTTATCACAATGAAGGAGGAAACCGATTTCGCGATGTGTCTGAGGAAACCGGCCTGGTCCATCGAAAATGGTCAGGCGACGCGACACCTCTCGATTTTAATCGGGACGGATGGATCGATTTGTACGTGGTTAATATGCAGGGTAACGACGACTACTACGAAAACATCGAGGGCAAACGGTTTGAATGTCGCAGCCAGGAGGTCTTTCCAAAGTCGGTCTGGGGTGGAATGTGCGCCAAGTCCTTCGACTACAACAACGACGGTTTGATGGACCTGTTCGTGACAAATATGCATGCCGATATGTGGAAGCGAGGGGACGGAGGAAATCTCGGTGCCGTAGAAACGGAAAAGGCACCTCAAGACGTGTTGCCGGAATCGATCCTGAAGAGCAGGGTGATCGGGATGAACATTTTCGGAAACGGATTCTTCGAAAACCACGGTGGCAAGTTTGAGGAAATTTCTGACCGGATCAACGCAGAAACGTTCTGGCCTTGGGGGCACACTGCCGCCGATTTAAATGCCGACGGTTTTCAAGATCTGTTCATCACCGCCAGTATGAACTATCCATTTCGATACCACCACAATTCGCTGTTACTGAACGATCGAGGGACGCGGTTTCAGGGGGCGGAGTTCATACTGGGGATTGAACCACGTCGTGACGGTCGAACGGCCTCACCCTGTTTCGCACTGGATTGTGCGTCGACGGATGCAAAAAACGCCTTGTGCCGAAATTGCTCTGGGCCGGTCACAGTCTGGGGAGCACTCGGATCGCGTTCTTCCGTGATCTTTGATCTGGATCAAGATGGCGACCTGGACATCGTTACCAACGAATTCAACGGGCGACCGATGCTATTGCTTAGTAGCCTCAGTACCCGCCATGAAAAACTGGCGTTTTTGAAGGTTCGACTGGAAGGAACACGTTCGAACAAATCGGGATTGGGAGCACAGGTTCAAATCAAAGCCAATGGAAAAATCCTGACGCAGATTCAGGATGGGCAATCGGGCTACCTGTCACAAAGCTCCCTGCCGCTATACTTCGGCCTGGGAGATGCAACTGCGGTCGATCAACTGATCGTTCAATGGCCCAGCGGACACCGCCAGATGATCGAAGGACCAATTGAAATCAATCGTGAGTTGTTGATTGTTGAGGACATCAAAAAGTGATCCGCCCCCAGTAAAACCACTTTCCATATTAACTGACCGTTATCGGACCGCAGAATCCTCGGGATTGACGTATACAGTGAAGCAAGGCGACAAGTACGAATTCAAAATCGAGTTGACTGACTGACCTGACTAGACGGTCGTTTCAAAGCGGTTCTAGAACGCTTTCAAAAGACGGATTCCGAATAGGGCCTGACAGCGCGAAGATCCATTTAACGAAAACACATCCTGGCAAAACGCAAAGTTTGTTCACCAGGATGTGCTTGTGCGGTACTCGAAACGACGCTCTATTCACATTCAAAATCAAAGCTTGGACAAATCCAGTTCGATCTTATTCGGACCGGGGTTAATCTCAAGGATAATCTTGCTTGTGTCGAAAGCATGGAACTTTGCAGGAATGTCGCTCTTGACAGGCTCTTTTTTTGTTGTCGTTGTCGTCATCATTTTTTTGTAGTCATCGCTTGATCCCATCGACACCGCCGGTGGATCGGGAGGACGAACCATCACCTGAAACCGTCCAGCAGGGATACCGGCACTCTTGTCTGCGGGCTTTACCGTGTAATTCCCTAAAGCATCGACTTTGCCTGAAACGGTTGCGCTTTTTTCTGTGTTGAAAAACACGATGGTGCTATCTAATGGAACTGGTTTTGAACCGTCCAACGTGACCTTCCCCGAAATTTGCGCCTGCTTCGAAGCATCGGGCGCTTTCACGGCCGGTCCGCAACCACTGGAAATCAGTCCTGCATAGAAAATCAAAAGAATGGCTTCAACTCGAAACCGCCGACCGCTCTCCCTGTCCATAAACGACTCGCTTATTAAAAAATCAGAGTAAAAAAGCAAACAAAAGACCGCAGGACCCCATTAGGAGGTCCCGCAAATCAAAAAACGAACCAAGATTGGATTAGAAGTCGCCAATTGCCTGACCGTCATCTCGTGTCGACACTCGTCGTAACGTCTGCATGTCCATGTTATTACTGATGAATCGGACCGATCCGTCGCAAAGCAATGCATGAACGCCACCCGTGTGTGCGGAGTTCAACGGCTTGTTGATACCGAAATTATCGTCAATCCCTGGCCACGATGCGTTGTTATTAACGGCAGGGGCATTTGGCGCGTATCGAACGGTGGTCAGATTAAACTGTCGTTCAAACATACACCCGTTGCACGCATCAATCGTGGTGAGATTCGGGCCGCCCATCAGCATTCCGTGTACTCCGTTGACGTCAGCAATCCTGTTCCCATTTGGGGCGTCCAGAACAAACATCGAAGACTCACCGACCAGCAACTGGTTTGATGACCCGTCTGAGATGTCTTTCATTTTCTTACTTGCGGTAGGAACCAGCATACCACCGCTACTGATCAGGCCGGTTGCCGCTTGATTGCCGCAGCAGCCACAACACAGTGCCTTACGGCTTGCTGGATTAGTAAATCCATCCCCATCCGTGGCCCCCATGATTCCATAGTACTGTGGATGTTCAGTAACATACCCGCCCGAATCTCGCATGTCATTCAGCGGACTGGAGGGACAAACGGTGAAGGCAAAACGAACTCCACTCATCACTCGACCGTTCGCATCCCCGCCAGTGTTGGCGGCGTCACCGCAACAGCTCCAGCCAGGATGAGACCCCGAAAACGTGATTTTGTTGTAAATCGGTGCCTGATCAACATACGGCAGAATTCGAATGTACCAGGAAATCCCCCAACCACCGACTGAAGAAGCAACGTTTCCATTCGGAAAAGAATCGTAAACATCGTGATAGTTGTGCATCGCCAACCCCATTTGCTTGAGATTGTTCTTGCACTGAGTTCGCCGCGCCGCTTCACGCGCCTGCTGAACCGCAGGCAACAGCAACGCGATCAGGACGGCGATGATCGCGATCACCACTAACAGCTCGATCAATGTGAATCCACGTCGACGCATGAAAAATCTCCCAAAAGTAAATGAAAACAATCCAAACCACATTTCTACGCACAATCGTGCAAGACAGCAGAATTGAACACACTAGCGAACGAGCGAAATTGAATTGAGGAAAATCAATCGATGCGATGCAGAATGGTCGGGTCCGACAGTTAAGATCTCTTAATTATCGGCAAAAAAACTCTCGAATGCAATAGTCAAATAAGTTTTGATGCGTGATTTCGTCGGTTGAAGAGAGCGAAAGCGTGAATATCGATTCTAGTTCTTTGTCCAATCTAAATATTTCGGGTGCCACTGGGTGACCGTCTTCGGTCACCCAGTGCTCTTCAATTGCCTCAAAAAAAAGACACTGCGTCTCCGAAGACTCCGATGCAGTGGCACACAACCCGAACTTATGAGTCTTGACATAGCACTAGTCCTGGTCGTGGAATTCATTTAGTAAAACAGGAGTGTCATATCCTTCGATCAATAAGAACTCGTGCCCCGCATTGACGACATCCCAACGTTGCATTGTTCCACGCGGCCACTTGACGTCAACTTGACGGACCAGTTCTCCTTTGGGGATTGCGAACGCCAGGCGACGCTCATTGGTGGACAGATATCCGTCCCCTGCCGTCAGGAGCCGAAACATGACGCGTGAGTCCGTTTGGACCCGGACAACAGCACCCGTCGGTTCACGAGGCCCTGTTCTCCCCACCAGCTTAATGATCAATGGAGTACTCGTCGTTTTCGTATGATTTGTCACAAGCGCAAACGGTGAATGCAGATGTGAAATGGCCACATCCGTTTTCCCATCGCGATTCCAGTCGAGCGTGGCTAAACCTCGTCCAAGATATCCTTTTTGGAAAAATGGACCCAATTTTGTTCCAGGAACCTCTTCAAATCGCTTCCCCTGAAGGTTTCGGAATACCTGAGGAGGCATTCGATCTTCATCGCCGCGAGACGAGCGTTGATCGACGTGACCATTCGTTGAAATCAAATCGTCCCAGCCGTCACCGTCCAGATCGGCAAATTGACAACCGAATCCGAGGGTCCAGAAGCCGGCATCCCGCAAAGTAAACGGTCGCGTCTGATCGTCAAAAAAACCATCAGTTTTTTGCATGTAAAGCGTATCAGATTCTCCGAAGAAATTCGTGATGTACATGTCAAGTTGCCCATCACCATTCGCATCACCAGCGGCGACCCCCATGCATGCCTGCGCGTTACCATCGGCATCATAGGCAACTCCGCGAACGGCCCCTTCTTCCCGGAATTTCGGGATTCCATCGCTGCCGGTTCCCGCAT
>JBAXBD010000092.1:0-13174 GCA_037142165.1 Schlesneria sp.
CGGATCGAGCAATCCCTTACGCAGGCGATGTCCGTCGAGCTTTGCACGAATACACAAAAACCGCTCGGCCAGTTCAAGCTTCGATTGTTCCAGACTGAAAATGATCGTTGCCGTTTCGCCAGCACCAGCAACCCACTCAGCGATATTACAAACCAAAGCCGTTTTGCCCATCGAAGGACGAGCTGCGACAATAATCAATTCCGAAGGCTGAAAGCCGTTGGTCTGCCGGTCAAGATCGACGAAGCCGGTCGACAAACCGCTGATGTTTCCTTCTTTCCCGAGCCGGGTGTTAATCCGGTCGAGCGTATCATGCATGATTTCATCCATGCTGATCTTGGAAGAGGTCTCTTGTTGTTCGAAGATACCGAAGATCCCCTGCTCGGCTCGCTTCAGGACGTCGGCCGTCTCATCACTTCCCTCGTAGCATTCACGCAGGACTTCGGTACAGACGTTGGTCAGGCTTCGCTGAATCCATTTATCGCGGACAATCTCGGCATAGTATTTGATGTGAGCGGCATGAGGTACCGTTTCCAGGATTTCCAGTAAATAGGCGGCGCCGCCAATATCGGCCAGTTGATTTCGGTCGCTCAGTTCATCAGCCAGCGTGACGATGTCGATCGCCCTGCTGGCTTCGCGCATCTTGCCGATCGTGGAGTAGATTAACTGATGAATATCGCTGTAAAAGTGTTCGGCCTTGAGTACGTCAGCAACTTCGTCCATTGCCGGGTTCTCAAGCAATAAGCATCCGAGAACACTTCGTTCTGCCTGAAGGTTCTGTGGAGGAAGTCGTGCTGAAAACGAGGGCTCTGCCATATGTCAATTTTCCTGGGAATAAGTCGGACTTTTGTATTTCGGGTGCCACTGCTTTACCGTCTTCGGTTAAGCAGTGTCTTTATGATTCGATCGCTTGGCCGAAAAGCACGGCTTAATCGAAGACGGTAAAACCGTGCCACCCTGACATGTTGCTGTAATTTGTTTGAAGAGCACTGCTTGACCGAGGACGGTCAAGCAGTGGCACATCATTTGTTCGTTTTCTGCATCAAGGAATATAGATCATTTCGTTCAGATTGAAGATGGAGTGCGCAATATCTTTCCAGACCTCGGCGTTCGACATGACGCTGTCGGACTTGACCTGGTACAGATCTGCCAGTTGACGGACCGCCTTTTCGAAGCGTGAAAGTTCTTCGGCATCGGGTGACCGACCAAGCGATGAGCGGAACATGGCCTCAACGCGGGTCGGAATCGAATCGCCGGTTTGCTTCAACACGTTTTGCGACCAGACCCCGGCCTGTTGTAGAACGAATGGATCGTTAAGCAACGCCAGGGACTGGGCGGGAACGTTCGTCACATCGCGTCGTCCTTGAACCACCTTTCCGCCGGGGAAATTGAAAGTGCCGAGAAACTTCGGTCCTTCCATCAGGTTGTTCTTGATGTAAATACTTCGGCGACCGTTGCCGTCGAGTGGACCTGGAAACAGGCGACGGTCGGCGTATTCTTTATCGCGGAAGGGTTGGACGCTTGGTCCGTAAAGCGTGCGATCCAGTGCACCAGACGCGGCGAGGATCGTGTCTCGCACCGATTCGGCTTCCATTCGCCGGGCCGGGTAATGTTGCAGAAGTCGATTTTGAGGATCGACGTCGTGTGATTGCACCGAAGGATGATTGGACATCTGAAATGTTCGAGTCAGAACGAGCGAACGGATCAGTCGTTTCACTGACCAGCCCTGTTCGGAAAAATCAGACGCGAGATAGTCAAGCAATTCCGGATGTGACGGAACTTCGCCAACATGACCAAAGTCATCGACTGTCCTGACAAGTCCCGTTCCGAAGAGATGATGCCAGATTCGGTTGACCATGACTCGTGCTGTCAGCGGGTTATTCGGACTGGCGATCTGGTCGGCCAATTCCAACCGACCGCTTCCCTGTGAGGTAAATGGTTCGACAGATTTAGAAAGGACTTCCAGATACCGCCGTGGTACGGCTTCACCAGGTCGGTTGCAGTCGCCACGCATGAAGACGGGCTGCGCGATCCCGGGGCCACCGTCGCCAAATCCGACGGCCACGCGCGGCAGAGATAACTCCGCTTCTACCTTCCGATATTCTTGAATCAGCGATTCACAGTGCCGGGATTGTGAATCAATACCGGCAGGTATTTGAGAAACCTTGTTACCAATCAGCTCCCGTCGAAGCATCGCATCCAGCCATCGAACATCGTCTTCAGTCGCTTTGTCTTCTCGGAACGCATTGATTGCAGCAAGCATTCGTGCTGAATATCGAGACGTGATCTGGTCGAGCGAAAGTTTTGCAACCTGTGGATTTTCAACTTGCGGTACATCTTCTTCGAATAACGCCCGCAAATGTGAAACACCCGGCTTTGGCGTTTCGGGGCTATCGTGAAGGACCACTCGCGTCACACCGAAGTAAGACCGAGGGTTCTCGGCTGCTTTATCCCAAGGGAGTTTATAGTTGCCGCCGTCACCTCCCAGTGCCGAAAGTTGGTCGGGAAACTTAGGGTTGTCGAACATTGTCATCAGCTCGGCGTAAGTTCGCAGGCTTTCACGGTCGTCGGGGGGTGAAAACGTCACCCAGGTCAACACCGGCGATGTTAACGCTCGGTAGTTGGCATAGTTCAACTGGCAGTTATTCGAGACCAGCCGCACGGCGCTACTCCGCTGACCGAGTACCTGAAAGCTGATGTACTTTTTGCCGACTGGTAAGACGGGCGAACGAAGCGTCCCGTTCAGTTTCGATGAAAGCGAGTGCGTGTAACGACCTGCGGGCAGGATCGATTGCAGTACGTTGTCACCTTCGGTCTGCACGATGAAATCGCCGTTACGACTCACAGGTTCGGTCATCGCCTGACCACCGATGCTCCAGCCAGGGACTTCGTTCTCCCGGAAATCAGCATAAGTGACGAACTGTTTCGAATTGAAGTCAGTTCGTTCTTGTGACTCCTTAGCAAACTGTTCTGTCAGCGATTTCCAGACCTCTCCGAATGTCGGCCGCGGCTTTGTGGCATCGACGGGAGCATCGGCTGCTGGCGGAACATCAACCGCCACAAGTTGTCGCCAGATTTCGAACGGCTCGTCGAACGACTGCTTTTCGGCGGCGAGGGTTGCAACCCATTTTTCCAGCCGCTGAGGATCGAGTTCAAGTTCCTTCACGAGCTTCTCGGCATCAGGATGTTTTGCCCGAATGGCGGAAGCCGCTCGCATATAATCCGAAAAACGCCAACTTTCTCCAGCCCACATCGAGGCAAGTTCCGGGCGTATCAATGATTTCAATTCACGCAGTCGCAGTTTCTTGTCCGTATTAACGGTGGGTGCGTCGATACAGTGGCTGACGTTCCGCGAACTGCGCAGCACTGCGAGCAATCCGTAATAATCCTCACTCGAAATGGGGTCAAGTTTGTGATTGTGGCAGCGGGCACAGGCGACAGTGGTTGCTTGAAACGCCTTGGTCAGCGTGTCGATCTGGTTATCGGCCAGGTCGTAACCGAGCGAGCGAAGACTGATGCAGTCGTCATGATTCACCTCGCCAAACCGATAGAAACCGGTGCCGATCACAGATTCATTAAATTGTTCCTTTTCATTCCAGCGAGGCTGAGGCAACAGATCGCCCGCGAGATGTTCCCGGATGAACTGGTCGTAAGGGACATCGTCGTTGAAGGCACGGATCAAGTAGTCGCGATATCTCCAGGCATGATGGACTTCGTAATTCCATTCGTTTCCGTGTGTTTCCGAGAACCTGACGCAATCCATCCAGTGTCGTGCCCACTGTTCTCCAAACTGTGGTGATTGCAGTAGTGAATCGACCAGCCGTTCGACCGCTTCGGCAGGCAGCGGATTGGTTGCATTCGTAGAAACGCCGGTACCACATTCGGCGACGAAGCGATCGACCTGTTCGTTCGTCGGTGGCAAGCCGGTCAGAACGAGACTCAATCGTCGGATGAATGTCCTGGGATCAGTCGGGCCTGCGGGGGCTAAACCGGTTTCGGCCAGTTTGGCAAAAATGAACCGATCGACCGGGGCGGAGGCAGACGTTGCCGCATCGGTACGCGGAACTTCAGGACGTGCGACCGGACGGAGACTCCACCAATCGCTCCGCTGTTGCATGAATTCTTTCCAGGATGCCGTCACCTTCTTGGAAATCGGCTGGTCGCGAGGATCTGCCGCACCGTTCCTGACCCAGGTTTCGAGATCGGCAATCACCGTATCGGGCAGTTTCCCTTTGGGTGGCATTTTCAGGACGTCATCGGTGTAACGGACCGCCTTGATGAGCGAGCTTTTGTCAGGATTCAATCCATCCAGAGCCGATCCAGTCTCGCCCCCTTTTTTAACGCCGTCACGACTGTCCAAAAGCAGTTCGCCGCCCAATTTTTTTGCGTCTGCAGAGTGACATTCATAGCAATGAGTCACCAGGACCGGACGGATTTTCTTTTCGAAGAATTCCAGGTCGTCATCGTCGGCGACGGCGGATGTTGATATCGCAAACTGAGACAACGCGATGAGGGTTAATAACAGGATTCGCATAATCGTTGTCCTGGAGCCGATTTCACAATTGCTGGAAAATTGAATAGCGTTTCGAAAACAGTGCATGCTGGTTTTCCACTTTATCTTCCGGCCCAAGGGGCCAGCCCTATGTCAGCCCAAGCCAGCGGCCTGAGTTCCAGTCACCCCAGCAACGCGAAACCCCAACGGGGTGGCACTATCTGAATCTGGTCCGCGTTGATTTCCGAGGTTTCATTCATCGTTCTCAATCGGCTTCGTTCTTTGATTCGAAAAGCGAACTCTCAATCGTAACATTTATCAATCACGTGTGCGGGCTCAGAAGCATCCTCTGCTCTAGGTTTCGTAATCTCTCGGTTTGTCTTTTTAGGACCGTCCCTTTGGGACTTCGTTTCATGGCGAGGGGCCGTGTTCCCAGGCCGATGGCCTGGGCTAACATAGTGCCGTCCCGTTGGGACTTTGGATCGCCTTCGGTTTTCGTGGCTCGCTGAGCAATAGGACACCAGAAAGTAAGGTCAACGGAACGACGATGGAACTGTACGGGATCTGGAACACATCTAGATAAGCATGATCTTTTCGACGCCCGAAATAAAATTCGGAGTGATGGTCTGTGATTTAGGCATATGTGTCGAGGTCGTCAGGGGTAATTTTGTGATGGCCCCAGTTGTATTGCCCTTGTAATTGAGCAGGAGTGGCGTTTAAGTGTTCCATGTCGGTATAAAGAATCACACCATTGTAAGAATCCCAAGAATAATCATGGAATTGGCTTGAATAATTGACACCACCAAATGTTGTCAGGCTCCTCAACCACAACGCTATGACTGCCAATCCAATCACCAGTGTGACGCATCCCGTTTTTCGTCGCCATCCCTGGAAAAAGTTGCCCATGATTTAGCGTATTCTGATGTTTGCGTTGGCAATCGCCTTTAAAAATCGACTTTCTTTAACTTTGAATCTCGTGAATCACCTTACCTGCCACGTCGGTCAATCGAAAGTCTCGGCCTGCGTAGCGATATGTCAGGCGTTCGTGGTTTAGTCCGAGCAAATGCAGGATCGTAGCGTGCAGGTCGTGAATATGGACTCGGTTGTGGACCGCCTGAAAGCCGAAGTCGTCCGTTTCGCCGTAGGTCATACCGCCACGGATTCCTCCTCCGGCCATCCACATCGTAAACCCGTAGTGATTGTGATCCCGGCCATTTCCGTTTTCAGTCGTCGGAGTCCGACCGAATTCACCGCCCCAGATGACGAGTGTTTCATCCAGCATGCCTCGTCGTTTGAGATCGCGCAGCAAGGCGGCCATCGGTTGATCGATGTCTTTGCATAATTTTGTCACGGCGTTGTTGTGATCATTATGAGTGTCCCAAGGCTGTCCGTCGCCGTAATAGACCTGAGTGAATCGGACACCTCGTTCGGCCAGTCTTCGCGCCAGCAGACACCCGTTGGCAAAATGGCTGGAACCGTATTCTTCGCGAATTTCCGGCGGCTCGCGGTTCAGATCGAAGGCTTCGGTGGCAGCAAACTGCATGCGGAACGCCGTTTCCATGGCGTTGATCCGTGAATCAAGCTGCTGATCTCCTACTCGTTCTGCAAGGTGCTGCTGGTTAAGTGATCGCATCAGTTCTAGTTGTCGCTGTTGTTCTTCGACCGGCACGTGCTTGTTGCGCAAATAGGGGATCAGCTTTTGCGGGTCCAGGTTCGAATGATTGATGTATGTCCCCTGATGTTCGCCGGGGAGAAACGCGCTGGTCCAAAGGATTGAGAACCGAACGGGCCGACCGGGGCAGAGCACGACATATCCCGGCAGACTCTCGTTTTCGACTCCTAATCCATACGAGAACCACGAACCCATACTTGGCCGCGTCGGGACGATAGTGCCGTTGTTCATGAGCAGTAACGCGGGGCCGTGATTGGGATTGTCGGTATAGACCGATTTCAGCACGCAGACATCATCAATGCATCCGGCGAACTGCGGCAACAGTTCGCTGACGCTTAACCCACTTTGCCCGCATGGTTCGAATTTGAAGGGAGACGGCAACAGTCCAGCAGTCTTCCGTTCGGTACGGAAGGAATCGAGTTCCGCAGGGCGCTGACCTTCATATTTTGCGGTGAGCGGCTTCGGATCGAACATGTCGGGCCCAAACGGCCCACCGTTCATGAAGAGCTGAATGACACGTTTGGCTTTGGGAGCGGCATGCGGTGCCAATTCTTTGGCTGACGCTTGACCAAGAATACTCGCCAGACCGATTGAACCGAGTCCACCTCCTAAGCCCTGCACCATCCGACGCCGCGACATTAAAGCGGTGAAGTCGACGGGAAATGGCATAGGTTGTCTCCGGTCCGTCAGGTGGGCGGGTTTTTAAGGGCGAGGCAGGTCGCAAATTCACGGACTTCGCCGTAGGGTGGGACAAGTCGTCGAAGCCCCACCATTTTTTCACGAACTACAGATTAGTCCTTGCGCGATGAGTATCATCGCACTTGAGGATTGAAGTCTCAAGTACGGTGATTGTTTCGTCGTTCAGACGGTGGGACTTATGCTTACGGAGGCTTGAAGCCTCCGCTACTCAAGGCTCAAGAGTTCAACTCGACTCGATCAAGGTTCTTGCCAGGGGACTTGGCCTCCCTGTTGAATCCTGAGACGAAGTGCCGCACTGAGTTCTTGAAAGATTTTCGGTTCGCGATTGGCCAGATTCGTGGTTTCCCGAGGATCTGTTTTCAGGTTGTAAAGTTCGAGTGGCTGGAATGGACTGTCCTGGATCAGCTTCCAGTCACCTCGGACCAGGGCTTCGATGGTTTTGCCGGCGTAGGCAGGTCCGCCTTCTCTGCGGACGAAATACAGATCACGGACCGGTTCGGGCTGCGATTTACCCAATAGTGTCGGGAGAAAGCTGACTGCTTCCACTTCTGGCGACGTATTAACTCCCGCCGCGTCGGCGACGGTGGCGAAAAGGTCCATTGTAACGGCCACGCGATTTGTTTCGCTTCCGGGAGCAACGTGACCAGGCCAGCGGACGATGCCGGGGACTCGCAGCCCCCCTTCATACATGTGCTGTTTTTCGCTTCGCCAAGGGCCATTGACCGCTCCTTGGCCGAGAATGCCGCCGTTGTCTGAGGTGAAAAAGACGAGGGTGTTTTCGGACAGTTTCAATTGATCAAGCGTCAGCAGCAGTTGACCGATTCCATCGTCCATATGCTCAATCAGCGCCACCAGCTTGACTCGTCTTTCGGGCATTTCCGGCTGACGGCGTCGGACTTTCTCAATCCATTCCGGCGGAGGTTGAATCGGGTCGTGAGGTGCGTTGTAAGCCAGATAGAGAAAGAATGGCTTCGGTGATTGATTTCGTTCGTTGTTAGCCGCTCTGTCTTTGAGGTAATCACAAGCCCATGCGGTGAACAGGTCTGTTGCGTGTCCTGCTGGGTCGATGACATCCCGATTTTTTCGCATGAAGTTCTGCCCACCTCGCAGGTGCGTCAGGTAGTCATCCATCATGTCGCCGAGGAAACCATGAAACTGGTCGAAACCACGTTCGGTTGGAGTATTCGGCGATGTCAAACCCAGATGCCACTTCCCTACGATCGACGAGTGATAGCCTGCGGGCCTGGGAACTTGGGGTAGCAGGACGGCCTGAGGAGAGAGCCAGCCCCACGAATTGTCTGGTGTATGGCGAATTACTCCGGGGACGCCGACACGATCAGGGACTTTTCCTGTTAACAACGCCGCCCTCGTTGGGGAGCAAACACAGGAGTTCGCGTAGAAGTTGTGGAATGTCATCCCTTCGCGGCAGAGTCGATCGATATGAGGTGTGGAAATGTCTTTGGTTCCGAACGCAGAGTAGTCCCCGCGACCGAGATCATCTGCCAGAATGATAATAACGTTCGGAGGCGTTTCGGCGACGACCTGGGCGAATGACAAGAAACAGAATGAAATGAACGGAACCGTGAATCTTGTCATGTCAGGTTTTTCGATTAAGACCGTAATTGGTGCGGCAGGGAAATTAGAGCGGATGCCGGAGCATCAACGTTACGGAGAACTACCGAATTCGGCGAAGAAAAACCAGCGCGTCGTGATTGCGATCCGGTTGGCCAGGTGGTGAGTCTATACTTGATCGTGTGGATATGAAGAGGGGATCGGGTGTTAAAATTTCAAAATTGGCCGACGCAGCCAAATCGTCTAGGCAAATCGCATGTTAGGCGAATTTTGAAATTTGAACGCCCGACCCCTGGAATTCGCGCCGGCGGCTGCGGATAAAACAAAGTCAGACTCATTCGCCCTTTTTCGGACGTTGATTTTTTGCCGCGTGCGGATGTGCCTGTTCGTAGGTTTCTTTCAGTCGCTTGGTGCTGACGTGGGTATAGATCTGGGTGGTCGTCAGACTTTTGTGTCCCAGAAGTTCCTGGACGGCTCGGAGGTCAGCACCGCCATCAAGCATGTGCGTGGCGAAGGAATGTCTGAGTGTATGCGGCGTTGTCAGTTTATCGAGGCCAGTCAACATGAGATATTTTTCCAGCATCCGCCCGATGCTTCGCGTTGTGAGCAGAGTCCCAAATCGATTGAGAAACATCGCGTCGTGATCTTCGGGACCGGCATCCGGTTGTTCCTCACGGACTTCCAGCCAGCGATAAAGGGCCTTGGCAGCGTGTCGACCAATCGGTGCGATCCGTTCCTTCTTCCCTTTTCCGAAGACGCGGATGATATTGGCGTCCCGATCCCAGTTGGCGATGTTCAATCCAACCAGCTCCGCCACTCGAAGTCCGGCGGAGTACAAGGTTTCGAGAATCGCTCGATCGCGCAGCCCTTCAGGCTGGTTGGCCGGGGGAGATTCGAGGAGTTTAACTACCTGCTCGGCGGTCAGGAAATGGGGCAATTTTCGACCGACACGCGGGGTTCGTAAGACTTTGGCGGGATTCGAAGTGACCAGCCCTTCGCGCTGGCAATATCGAAAGAAGCTACGAAGGCTTGCAAGTCGTCGGGCGATCGTGGTTTTTGCGTAATCACATTCGTGGAGGTACGCGACATATCCACGAAGCTGGGCAATATGTACCTGTGCCGGCTCAAGGATTTCGCCGACGCGATCGCGGAAGTAGTCAAGAAGGCTGCCGAAGTCTTCGCTGTAAGATTTCAGCGTCAGCTCAGAAGCATTTCGCTCGATCTTCAGGTACCGCAGAAATCCATCAATGGCACCATACATATTTTTAACAGCGCCCGTAAAAGGGAAGGGTGACAGGCATCTCAATTGATTCAATTAATGTATTGAATATGAGTAAACGCTCGCAGCCCGCCCCACCGTTTTTTCCAGGCAAAGTGATTTTAGGCGGCAGAGCGGCGAATGCGGTTCTTGGGTTCAACAGCCCCAGTCGCATCGGCTTCACGCAGTTTGCGAACTCGCTGACTGAGGGTTGCGGCATCATACCACGAGAAATTGAGTTCTGGATCAGCGGCGTATTTGCCGAGTGTTTGCAGCAATTGATCAGCGCTTTCGTCGTCATAAAGAAACACGAAGCGTTCTTGCCCCTTGATCAACGCGAGTACACTGACGCCTTGCTGTGGCATGACTGCCCCTTCCGTGGGTCCGATCTCGAAATGTTTCATCAATAAAAAACGTCAGTCCAACTGGCGTCACGAAAGTGATATCGACCGATCTGCCGAAGCATTGCAAGTTTCTGCAACAACACAGACTCAGGTTGAAGACTCATGGAGTCCGTGTCGCGTGAATCGTCAGAAAACGCAGGTAGGTCGAGTTCGCTGCCGTGGTTTTTATCGGCAAAGTCGACGTAGAAGTTTAATTCTGCCCAGTCGTTGCAATCGTGCGTGATTCCGAAGAAAAGGGGGCAAACTACGGATTCTGATTAATCTGGCAAAATTTTCCGATTCGGAGGGGTGACGACTCACATTTGCGTGCCATAATTCGTTATAGATTGGGAAGATTGCGTTAAGATTGCGGCGCATCCCACAACCGAGTTTTTTACCAGCTGGAGCATCCGACATGTTTCGACCCGTTGGCCTGTTTGCCATTTTGGCAATCGGAGCGTCTGTTCTTTCGACGTCGGCATTCGCACAACAGGCTCAAACGCCGGCGGCGACCCCGTCGAAATTTGAAACTCTGACGACCGGGATGAAAAAGTACGATGGCGGCTTTTGGACCATCTACACGAAGGACCAGCAAATCCTGGTCGAGATTAAGCAGGCTCAGTTGGGCCAAGACTTTCTGATGCTTAGTTCGGTGGCTCGGGGAGTGAGCCAGGGGCTGGTCCTGGGTGGGATGACCTGGGGTGACGATGTCTTGTGGTCATTTCGAAAAGTGGGCGACAAAATTCAAGTGCTTCGGCGTCAGGTCAAGTTCAAGGCCAAACCAGGAACTCCTGAAGCAACGGCGGTCAGATTGGCTTACAGTGACGCCGTCCTTTATGCGCTTCCGGTTCTCACCGACACGGGTAGTGGCCACCTCGTTGACATGACACGAATTTTCATGAGTGACGACGAGATGATTGGCCGGATGCTGAGTGCCTCGTTTGTGTTTGATCGAAGCACAATCGCAAACGTGAAGACATTTCCTAAGAACGTCGAAATCGATATCGCGTGTGTCTATTCTCGCGATCCCTCAAATGAATCAGATTCCGTACCCGACCCACGCGGCATGCAAGTCATGATGCACTATAGCATCAGTCAATTGCCTCAGTCCGGTTACAAGCCCCGTAAAGCGGATGATCGAGTCGGTTATTTTCTGACCGTGACGAAAGATTTCAGTGACAATAGTGACGACCAGCACTTTGTGCGTTACATCAACCGATGGGATCTGCAGAAGCTTGATCCGTCAGCCAAGATTTCACCACCTCGTGACCCGATCGTATTTTACCTGGAAAAAACGGTCCCAGTGAACCTGCGGCCGATTGTTCGAGCAGGCATCGAAGACTGGAACAAAGCCTACGAGAAACTCGGTTTTGATAACGCAATTGAAGTAAGGCAGCAGCGAGACGATGACACTTGGGACCCGGAAGACGTCCAGCACAACACCTTCCGGTGGATTACTGCCGAAGCAGGTTTCGCAATGGGACCATCTCGAACGAATCCCCAGACCGGGCAGATCCTTGATGCGGACATTATATTCGACGCAAGCTTTCTGCGATCCTGGAAGTCGACTTACGAAAACTTTACACCCTCCAGTATTGGTGCGTTACTGGGCGACGAAGTTCCAGTCACTCGATCACGGATGTTGAATATTCCTGCCAGCCGCCGCCATAACGAGTGTCGATTGACAGAAGGAATGCAACAGCAGTCCGGATTCGCTGCGGCCATTTTTGCCGCTCAAGGATTGACGGAAAAACGAGGCGAACTCCCGGAAGAATACCTGCAACAGGCACTAAAAGAAGTCGTGATGCACGAAGTCGGCCATACTCTCGGCCTGCGACATAACTTTAAAGCGAGTGCGTGGAAAACTTTGGCAGAGATGGAAGATGCCGCAAAAGCCAACGAGCCAACCGTCGCAAGTGTGATGGACTACTCGCCTGTGAACATCGTTCCTGCAGGAGTCAAACAGCCGGCCTACTACACGACGACACTCGGTCCCTACGATTACTGGGCGATTGAATATGGTTACAAACCGATCAGCGGTGACGAGAACACCGAGCTTGCGAAGATCGCGGCTCGAAGTGGGGAGTCGGGCCTGGATTATGGGACAGACGAAGATACTGAAGCCAACGATCCTGATCCGTTATCATTTCGATTTGATCTCGGAAAAGATCCAGTCGCTTACGCACAGCGTCAGATTGCAACTGTGAATGCGATTCTTCCAAAACTTCTGGAACGCACTGTTGAAAACGGTGAAGGATACCAGCGGGCGCGTCAGGCGTTTGGAGTTCTGATCGGCGAACACTACCGAACCATTCGTTTTGCAGCCAAGTTAATTGGTGGCGTTCACGTCTATCGCGATCATAAGGGTGACAATCAGGCTCACGCCCCATTCAAAAACGTGGACGCGGCGCAGCAGCGTCTGGCGGCAAAGCTGATTCTCGAGCAGGGACTGGTGTCACACAAATTTGAGCCGAGCCTGCTGAATTCTCTCGCGGCGACACGCTGGTCGCACTGGGGTTCACCGGAAACGAAGCGAGTGGACTATCCAATTCACGATCTGGTTTCAGGACTTCAAACAGGAATGTTGGGAGGGCTATTTAGTGCTCAGGTCCTGGCACGTCTTCAGGATGGAGAATTGAAGACACCCGCCGGTGAAGATGCCTATACCTTGGCGGAACACCTGAAAACATCAATTGAAGGAGTTTTTTCGGAACTGAATGCACCTCCCGCAGGTGAATTCAATAACCGTAATCAGTACATCTCCAGTTTCCGCCGCAATACCCAACGAGCGGCATTAAGACGATTGAGCGATATCGTTCGAAAAACACCAACGGAAACTTCAAGTCAGCTGAAACTGCCGGAAGACGCTCGTATGCTGGTTCGGGTTCATTTATCGGAACTGGCGACGCGCGCCGATGCGGTTCTCAACAAGGCCGATTTGAAACTTGACGATTACACCCGTGCACACCTGGTCGATGCCAAGATTCGGATCAAGCAGATCCTGGAAGCCGAGTCGGAAGATTTCGGCAAGCCTCAAGGGTCAGGTGGTGGCTCATTCCTGCTGCTCGGTGAACCTGCAGCAAAGGACCGTCTGGAGCGAA
>JBAXBD010000093.1:0-13113 GCA_037142165.1 Schlesneria sp.
ACAGACGACGACCCACATGTCCGACTGCAGGCCGCTTGTTCACTCGGTGAATGGGACGATGCGCGGATCGGTTCGACACTCGCAAAAATGGCAATAAAGGATGCAAGTGACCCCTACCTCGTCGCAGCGGTCTTCAGCAGTGTGAACAGCAACAATTTACAAGCGTTTACCCGGACTCTCTTCGAAGACTTGGCGGGTCAAGAACCACCGCCGGCACTGATGACTCCGTTTTTGGCGACTGCGGTAGGGTATTCCGATGATCAAGCGATCAAGCGGGCTTTGGTCGCCGTGGTGGCTCAGGATGGGCAACTGCCAAAGCCTTGGCAGTTGAATGCGATTTCGAATCTTGTTAGTTCGCTCGCCAGGAAGCAGGGTCTGCAACCGACAGACAGCGCAATTGCCGACGTGATCCAGAGGACGCAGAATCAGGCGCGAGAGATCGCAGTCGGGGAAACGCTGGGCGAAGAGATACGGCTCGCAGCAATCACACTTCTCGGGCGGGATTCGTCCCACCGTCCAGACGACGTTAAAGTATTTGGCCAATTGCTGTCACCAGTCCATCCACCGCAGGTGCAGCGAGCAGCGGTGGATGCCTTTTCGCGGATTTCGGGTGACGACGTTCCAGGCATTCTCGCAGCACGTTATCGCGAATTGTCGCCAGCCGTTCAGCCACAAGTCGTGAATGCGATCATGAGTCGTGCGACGTGGTATCCGCTGCTGTTTGCAGAAATCGCGAAAGGGGCGATTCCCCCGTCGTCAATCACTGCGGCTCAGCGGCAGGAACTGGTCGCTCATCCCAACAAAGAGATTCGCGAACGGGCGACCGCGTTGCTCGCCTCCACGTTCAACTCCGACCGCCACGAGGTAATTCAGCAATACAAAGCAGCTCTCGATTTAACGGGTGAAGCCGAACGAGGGAAGACTTTGTTTACGAAAAGTTGTTCTCAATGTCACAGATTAGGGGATGTTGGTCACGCCGTGGGACCAAACTTGACGATGGTCGTGAACAAGACTCCGTCATTCCTTTTGCAAGAAATGCTGGACCCGAATCGTAATGTTGACACCCGTTACATGTCGTATGTTGCAGCGACAAAAGAAGGACTGATCCGAACCGGGATCTTAACCAGCGAATCATCAAACAGCGTCACGCTGACGGCTGCCGAAGGTAAGCAATTCACCCTTCTTCGGGCGGAAATCGACGAACTTCGGGCGACTGGAAAATCGCTGATGCCTGAAGGAATGGAAAAGGATTTGTCGCATCAAGCGGTTGCTGACCTGATCGTGTTCTTGAAATCGTTACCGGCGACTTCGAAAAGCTGCGACGGGAACAGTCCGGCCATTGTGAAGCCAATCAACGGACGACTGACGTTGCCTGCTTCGGCCGCCGCGATTTACGGAGATCACATCACGTTCGAGCAACAGTTCGGCAATATCGGTTTCTGGCACGGATTACAGGACCATGTGGCGTGGACGTTCGAACTGCCGCGGGCTGCCGAATTTGATGTTTACCTGGATGGTGCGTGCGATGCCGCATCAGCCGGAAACGGATACCGGGTGGAAATTGGCGAGCGGACAATGATCGGACGAATCGATTCGACGGGTGGCTGGGATCGATACCGTGCTTTCAAGATCGGCACGATCTCTTTGAATGAGGGAACTCATCGGGTTGTAGTCCGACCAGACGGTGAAACGATTCGAGGTGCGCTCGTCGATCTGCGCTGCATTCAAATGGTTCCTGTTGGTGACTCCTTCGCGTTGACACAACCGAAAGCCCCTGTGCCCGATTCAAACGCTCAAGAGGTGGCAGCTCGAATCCTGGATGACAAGCTTTCGGAAGGTCAGCGAACTGCAATGATTGCGCAACACCCCGCCGAGGCGGCGGCTCTCGTTGAAAAAATGGCGAGCAATATGCCGAACGATCCGAAAGAAGAATATCGTCGCATCCCCTGGATCTGGCGAGTGGCGGTCGCCTGCGGAAAACGGGACGAGGCGGATCAAATCAAGGCGCTGTTGCATAAGTCGCTCCCCCAAGTTGAACAACCGCTGCGGGATTGGCAAGCGGTTGTGATTGGTGGTGGGATCATCAATGGAATCGGGCTGAAGGGGGGCTGGCCAAAGTCCCGGATCGACGAAATTCTTCGCGACGATGCGGAACTGACAAGACGCTGGAAAAACTCGTTGTTACTCGCAGTGAATATGGCCGACGACGAACGGGTGCCAACGGGAACTCGCTACGACGCCTTGCGAATCATCGCACTCGATGACTGGACGATCCGGAGGAATCAGCTCACGAAGTATCTGGCTAAGGGAATTCACGAAGAACTGCAAATGGGTGCGATCAGCGGCCTGAGTGACGTCGATTCGAAAGAGGTTTCTCAACTTCTGATTAAGAATCTGGGGCATTTCAATGACGAAAATCGCGGCCTGGCACTGGATGCCTTGATCCGAACGAATGAACGAAGCGAAAGTTTGCTTGATGCCGTTGCCGATGGCACGATTTCTGTCAAACTTCTCAACTCCGCTCAGCGAAAGCGACTGTTTGAATCGAAGGACCTTTCGATCCGTGAACGAGCAAAAAGGATTTTGGGCGAATGACACATTTTTCGATCAGCGAAATGGAAATCGAACAACGATTTCCACAGACGTTTGCAGTCATCCGGGACGGGCTCGAACGACAACTGCACACAGGTTGCCAGCTCTATATTTCGCTTCGTGGAAAAGTTGTCGCTGACTTTGGAATTGGCCAGGCATCTCCGGCTCATTCGATGACATCCGATACGATCAATCTGTGGTTATCTTCAGGAAAACCTCTCACGGCTGTTGCAATCCTGCAGCAGTGGGAACGAGGTCTGCTGCGTCTGGACGACCCCGTTTCCAAGTTTATTCCGGAATTCGGCGGCGGAGGAAAAGAACGAATTACAATCCGTCATTTGCTGACGCATACGGGTGGTATTCGAAATATTGAGACCGGCTGGCCTGACGTCACGTGGGACGAAACGATCAGCCGAATCTGTGCCGCACCCGTTGAGACTGATTGGGTGGTCGGACTGACGGCGGGGTATCACACGACAACAAGCTGGTTCATCCTCGGAGAAATTCTCGCGCGGCTGACAGGCCGGACTTATTCCGAAGCGATGCGTTTCGAATTATTCGAACCGATGGGACTGATCGACACGAGGTCTTCATTCGCACCCGGTGAACACGCGAATTATTCCGCGCGGCTGGGTTGGATGTACGCTCGCGAACAAGGGGGGTTACAGTTGCTCGACTGGCACGAATTACCTCGTTGTCACATGTCCTCTCCAGGTTCTAACACTCGCGGACCTGTTCGTGAACTCGGTCGGTTCTATGAAATGCTATTAAATGAAGGGGAGACTCCGCGCGGTCGAATTCTTACTCCTCAGACGGTGGCAGCGATGACGGCTCGACATCGTGTGGGGGACTACGATTTAACGTTGGCCCATGTCGTTGATTTCGGCCTTGGACTGATTATCGATTCCAATCGCTACGGTATCGAAACAGTCCCGTATGGATACGGAAAATATTGCTCACCAAGAACGTTTGGGCATGGTGGAGCTCAATCTTCTCAGGGTTGGTGCGACCCGGAATCAGGATTGATCGTTGCCAGCTTTTTCAACGGTCGTCCTGGCGAGGGTCAGCACGGTCGGAGGTCCCGCAAACTGAATGAAGCAATTTGCGTCGACCTGGGTTTGACGTAAACTAAAGTACGAAACTTCACAAAAAACTCACAGAATAATCTGCGTAACGTTCACACATCTCGAATACGTTTTGCGTATGACTGAATTTCGTGTCCCGCGAATGGAGACATGACAGTCAAAGATGTAAAAAAAATCGGAAACGTCGGTCATCTTGCAACAAACCAGACAGATTGCAACAAAAGTTCGTTGCGTTAGGACCATTCGAGCCAGACATCCATGCCGATACTTGCCGCTGAAGTCGATGTATTCCCGGAAAGCCTTCTTTGCCGCGACGATCTCGTGAATGATGGCGAGTCGCAATGGTGGGCCGTATATACCCGATCCCGACAAGAGAAAGCATTGATGCGCGCTCTTGTCTCGATGGAGATCTCGTTTTATTGCCCGGTTTCACCACATCGATTTCGATCCCCTTCCGGGCGAATTCGAACCTCGTATCTGCCCCTTTTCACAAATTACCTTTTCATGTACTCGGACGGTCACGACCGCCATCGTGCTCTCAAGACAAATCTGATTTCGAAAACAATTGAAGTCACTGATGGCCTGCAATTGACGCGGGATCTTCGTGAAATCCAACGATTGACCCGAGCGGGAAAATCTCTTTCGATCGAAGCGAATTCAGAACCTGGATGCAAGGTTCGGATCAAGTCGGGTCCCCTTGCTGGAATCGAAGGGGTCGTTTTGAAAAGGCAGGGAACAGATTTTCTTTTTGTCGTCGTCAATTTTCTGCAACAGGGAGCATTGGTCAAACTTGAAGACGAGCAAGTTCGTCCGGTTTATTGATTTGATGCAAAGCTGCGAGAGAGCGTCCTGACACAACCAAATTTTCTGAAGATAAAACTTCATCGATGTTTAAATTCGAACGTCGTTTTTTCTCGCTTTTCGCAAGTTTGCTTTTGAAGCTCGATGTCGGCAATCTCGACGATCGACATGACCGGGGTTATGATCGCGTAAGGAATTTACCAGGTTCGGCTGATCGCGAACGAACGTCGAGACATTCGCAATCTTCAAATTTCCTTAGCCACAGTCGAGGGGCCCAAATCAAAGTTATTGTCACTGGTGGCGCGGGTTTTATCGGAAGCCACATCGTAGATGCGTTGCTGGCTCGCGGGCATTCTCCGTTTGTCGTCGATAACTTATCGCTCGGATCGCGACAGAACATTCCAACAGACGTCCCGGTTTTCGAAGTCGACATTCGCGACAGCGCGAAATTGTCGCAAGTTTTTGACGAGGTGAAGCCTGATGGAGTCTGTCATCAGGCGGCTCAGGTTTCCGTCAGTCGATCAATGCGTGAACCAGTTTTTGACGCGGAAGTCAATATTCTTGGTTTGCTCAATGTCCTGGAGCAATCGGCTCGTGTAGGGGCGCAGCGAGTCGTCTTTGCATCGTCGGGTGGCGTTTTGTACGGAGAAGTCTCAACACCTGCCACTGAAGATTTTCCCAAACGGCCAATCTCGCCCTACGGTATCAGCAAATGGGTAGGCGAACAGTATTTGGAATTCTACGCGAGAGAACGTGGGCTTCAGGGTGTTGCTTTACGGTACTCGAATGTCTATGGGCCACGGCAAAACCCGCACGGTGAGGCCGGGGTCGTGGCGATTTTCTGCACGGCGATGCTCGCTGGCCAGATCGTTACAATCAACGGAGACGGCCGGTATATTCGAGATTACGTTTATGGGCCTGATGTCGCATCAGCCAATGTGACGGCTTTGGAAATTCCCATGAATCAGAACTTTGAGGCGATCAACATCGGAACGGGGATCGGCGTCGATGTGAATGAAGTCGCAGAAAAGCTTTATGAACTGGTTCAGCTTGAGTTGCGGAAACAACGGAGTTCACTTCAAATTCCACGTTGGCGTCACGGAGTTCCTCGTCTGGGGGACTTACGATCGAATTTGATTTCCCCGATTCGAGCGGAACGAATACTTGGCTGGAAACCTGCAATGTCGTTTGACGAAGGTTTGCGAGAAACAGTAAGCCGGTTCGGATTAAAATCCAATTAGGACTGATGATGCTTGACGCAAATTTATCGCGTGTGATTGACGAGGCTGGCCAGCCTCATCTTTTGCAGTTTTGGAATGAACTGTCGAAGGTGGAACAAGAGGAATTTTCCAGCCAGCTTGCCAGCTTGGATTGGACCTTAATTGGTTCCTTCAAGAAGGAAGCGATGAGCAAGACGAGCGGCTTAAGTGATGAGGCTCGCAGGGCTTTACCCCCCTCGCACGTCGTTCGAATTCCAAAGACTGCCGCAGATCGTCAAGCTTGGAAAGATGCTCGCCAACTGGGCGAAAAGACGATTTCAGCCGGAAAGCTGGGTGTGGTCCTGCTGGCCGGAGGGCAAGGAACAAGACTTGGCTTCGAACGGTCCAAAGGGTTGTTCCCGATCGGACCTGTCACGGGCAAATCATTGCTTGAAATCCTGGCTTCACAAGTCGTTGCCACGTCAAAACGATTCGGCCATTCCATCCCGTATTTCGTGATGACGAGTGACGGGACCCATCAAGAAATCGAAGCCTTCTACAAAGAAAATGCGTATTTTGGACTCGATCCGAAAAACGTCTTTCTTTTTCACCAGGGATACGCTCCGTCGCTTGATCGGCAGACTGGTCAATTGCTGCTGGCAGAAAAAGGCCTGTTGAGCATGAGTCCCGATGGCCACGGTGGGTTATTTTCAGCACTTTGGAAGGCCGGCCTGTTCGATGAAATGAAGCGGCTTGGCGTCGAATACCTGTTCTCGCACCAGGTCGACAACCCATTAGCGAAAGTGTGTGATCCCGAATTCATTGGCCTGCACCTGAAACATGGGGCCGAGGTGTCGACCAAGGTCGTCGCAAAAACAGTGCCCGAAGAAAAGGTCGGTGTTGCCGTTGATGTTGACGGACGAACTCGCATCATCGAATACAGTGACTTGCCGAATGAACTGGCTCAACAGCGGGATGCAGACGGAGGATTGCGGTATTGGGCAGGAAGCACCGCCATCCACATATTCAATCGAACATTCCTGGAACGGGTTGCGACCTCTGACAATGTCCTTCCCTGGCACCGTGCAATTAAAAAAATTCCGCATATTGATACCAGCGGAAATCGTGTCCAACCAGAATCAGAGAACGGGGTGAAGTTCGAACGGTTTATCTTTGACACCCTTCCACTTGCCGAGGTGGCTCTGATCGTTGAAACAGACCGCGATGAAGAGTTTGCACCGCTCAAAAACAAATCCGGCGATTTTTCCGCAGACTACGTCCAGCGTCAGATGGTGCACCGTGCCGTCAACTGGTTGAAGCATCATGGCATTTCGGTTCCCGCTGGGGTCAATATCGAGATCAGCCCTCATCTTGCCTTGTGTCGCGAGGATTTAGAGGATCGAACAGTCGAGATTGCGAAAATTGTGTTCGATCGACCAACGCATCTCGGTCCTCCCGAAACACATTATCAAGGCAATTCGATGATCGGTCATCAAAATCAAACTCAATCAATCGTCACCGATCCACTCGTGTTTGACACGTACTTACGGCCGCAAGTCTGGGGCGGTCGCGGCCTGAAACAGCACCTCAGACGGAAACTTCCGGAGGAATGTCCCTACGGAGAGTCATGGGATCTCAGCCCTTTGTCATCCAATGTCAGTCGCGTCATTGAAGGTCCACTGTCAGGACGTGATCTGAATGATCTTTGGGCCAACTGCCGAAAGGATCTGACTGGCGGCGACGGTCCCGATGTTTTTCCGTTATTAGTGAAATGGCTTGAATGCCTGACGCTGTTGTCGGTTCAGGTTCACCCGGACGATAAGATGGCTCAGCGAGTCCTCAATGAACCCTACGGTAAGTCTGAAGCCTGGGTTGTCGTCTCTGCCGAGCCAACGGCCCAGGTTTATGCGGGTATTAAACAAGGTGTGACACGGGATGATTTCGTATCCCATCTCAAGGCCGGAACGCTGACAGAGTGCCTGCATTCGTTTAAGCCCAAGGCTGGTGATTGCATCTCGATCCCTGCCGGGACAATTCACGCTGCCGGTGGCGGGCTGATTATCGCCGAAGTTCAGCAGTCCAGCGACGCGACATTTCGATTATTTGACTGGAATCGATTGGGATTGGATGGAAAACCGCGCACCCTGCAAATTGATCTCTCGCTTGAAGCGATCAACTGGAATCAGGGACCGGTCAACCCTGTGGTCCCGGTCGGATTTGTTAATTCCGATGGGGTGCGGGGAGAACGTCTGGTCGAAGGAAATGGATTCATCATGGAGCGGTTTACCGTTGAAAAATCATTTCAGAATCCATATCCCGGCGAATTCACCATCTGGATGGTTCTTGAAGGAACCGCAGACTTATCAAATCTCGAGACCGACTATTTCCGTCGGTTCAGCAAAGGTGCGACAACCGTCCTGCCGGCAAGCGTACGTCAAGCGGTTTGGAAACCTGACGCGAATGGCATAACATTAATGTGTGTTCGGCTCCCTAAAACCTCGAGTTAAAAATATCCTCTTTCATTCGATCAATTGAAATCGTATTTGCAGTAAATTTTCAGGAACGCGGCCATGAAGCTGGTAATGATTGGGACAGGCTATGTTGGCCTGGTGACAGGAACCTGTTTTGCCGATAGCGGCAACGACGTCGCCTGCGTGGACGTGGATGCCGAAAAGATTCGTCGTCTGAATCTTGGAGAGATCCCCATCTACGAACCAGGACTGGTTGAACTGGTCGTTCGGAACACTGCCGCCGGTCGTTTGAAATTTACAACGTCTGCTGCGGAAGTCGTGCCCAAAGCCAAATGCGTCTTTCTTGCCGTGGGAACCCCGCAGCGAGACGACGGATCGGCTGATTTGAAAGTCTTTTTTAGTGCTCTGGAATCCATTGCACCTCACTTGGCGAACGACGCAGTCGTCGTCATCAAGAGTACCGTGCCCGTTGGAACGAACGCCGAGGTCGCACGCCGTTTAAAAGCACTGACCGGACGTGACGTGGATGTCGCATCAAACCCTGAATTCCTGAAGGAAGGGTGCGCGATCGACGATTTCACAAAGCCTGACCGCGTCGTTGTTGGCGTCTCTCGCCCTGAAGTCGGAGATGTATTGCACGAACTCTACAAGCCATTTCTCAGAACCGAACATCCATTTCTTGTGATGAATCTGGAAAGCTCGGAAATGACGAAGTATGTCGCGAACTGTCTGCTCGCGACGAAAATCAGTTTCATCAACGAAATGGCAAACATCTGTGAAAAGGTTGGCGCCGATATCAACCATGTCCGAAAGGGAATCGGCCATGACCAGCGGATCGGGTTTGCCTTCTTGTTCCCCGGCGTCGGATATGGAGGTTCGTGCTTTCCAAAGGATGTGCGAGCACTGATTAACGTTGCCGATCAAAACGGTATCGCGCCTCGAATTCTTCATTCGGTTGACGAAGTAAACGAGGCTCAGAAAGAAGTGATTTTCCAGAAGCTCACCAGTCATTTTCAGGGCAATCTCGCCGGAAAAACGGTGGCAATCTGGGGGTTGGCGTTCAAGCCCCGCACAGACGATATCCGCGAAGCCCCCTCACTGGTGCTCATTGACCGCCTGCTGACAGCGGGTGCCAAAGTCCGTGCACATGACCCTGTTGCGATGGAAAACGTTCGCAAGCTTTACGGGGATAAGATCACATATTCCCCGACTCCGTATGACACCCTCGAGGGAGCTGACGCCCTGGCGATCGTCACGGAATGGAACGAGTTTCGAAATCCGGACTTTGATACGATCCGCCAGAAACTTCGTTCCCCCGTGATTTTCGACGGCAGGAACCTCTTTAACCCCGAAAAGATGCGGGAGCTGGGTTTTCTTTATTCAGGTATCGGATTGGAATCTCGGCCGACTTCTTAGATTTATTCAATACATTTTACATCAATTCCCATTATGGATATGGATAGGCTTTAGTAATGCGTTCGATTCTTGTGACCGGCGGAGCTGGTTTCCTTGGCAGCCATCTTTGCGAGCGGCTGCTCGAAAGAGGCGATAACGTTATTTGCCTCGACAATTTCTTTACCGGGCGAAAACAGAATATCCTTCATTTGATGGGTAATCCTCGCTTCGAATTGATGCGACACGATATCGTCCAGCCGTTCGTGTTAGAGGTTGACCAGATTTACAATCTGGCTTGTCCTGCGTCGCCGGTGGCCTATCAGTACAACCCGATTAAGACGATCAAGACGTCGACCGTTGGTGTTGTCAATGTGCTGGGGCTGGCGAAGCGTTGTAAGGCGCGGGTTCTGCATTGCTCGACGTCTGAGGTTTATGGCGACCCGATTGTCCACCCGCAACGTGAAGACTATTGGGGTCATGTCAATCCGATCGGGCCTCGCAGTTGTTACGACGAAGGAAAACGCGTTGCCGAATCGCTGTGCATTAATTACCACCACCAGCACAACATGGAAATCCGAATCATTCGGATTTTTAACACCTATGGCCCGCGGATGGACCCCAATGACGGCCGCGTGATTTCCAACTTCATCAATCAGGCATTACAAGACGAACCGATCACGATCTACGGTGACGGGACTCAGACTCGTTCGTTCTGCTACTGTGACGACTTGATCCGTGGAATGATGTTGATGATGGACCAGAATGATGAGACTGGCCCGGTCAATCTGGGGAATCCCGGTGAGTACACCATGCTGGAACTGGCAGAAGAAGTTTTTAAGCAGGTGCCCGAGACCAAATCGACAATTACGCATGTCCCTTTGCCGAAAGACGACCCGAAACAACGGTGCCCGGACATTACAAAGGCCAAGTCGATCCTGGGATGGTCTCCGATGATCGACCTTCACACCGGGCTGACAAAAACCGTCGAATATTATCGAAGCGAGCTGTCGCGGACTCGTAAATGAATCGCCGAACGCTGTCTTAAAGGTTCTCACTCGAACTGATCAGCAGTCTCTGTCGATCGGATCAGTTCATTTGCGAGAGATCGATTATGAAGATCAAAATTGGCCAGATTGGGACAGCGCATGGACATGCCGCGGGAAAGCTTAGTACTTACCGCAAATCATCAGATTATGAAGTTGTGGGGATTGTCGAACCGGATCTGAAGCTGAGGCAACAAGCCGAGTCACAGCCCGAGTTCCGCGATTTGCCGTGGATGACTGTCGAACAATTATTGAACGTCCCCGATCTTCAGGCCGTCGCGATTGAAACCGAGCCCCGGTTTCTTTTATCGCACGCAGAAACATGTATTGATGCCGGGAAACATGTGCATCTCGACAAGCCTGCTGGTGAATCTCTACTTCAGTTCCGCCGAATTCTCGATCTGGCCGCACGTCGGCACCTTTGCGTTCAGATGGGTTACATGTACCGCTACAACCCCGCGATTATGCTGATGAAGGACCTTGTGCGAAAAGGGTTTCTCGGTGAACCCTTTGAAATGCATTGTGTGATGAGCAAGGTTGTTGATCGCGAGAACCGATTAAAACACGGCGAATACACGGGTGGAATGATGTTCGAACTGGGATGTCACCTGATCGATGTCGTCGTCGATGTTCTCGGAGCACCAGAAAGCGTCAATCCATTCTTTCAGCATGTCGGTTCTTCACGAGATACACTGCGAGACAACATGCTTGCGGTGCTGAGTTATCCCAAGGCGATTGCGACGGTCAAGTCCTCGGCACAGGAAGTGGACGGAGGTTCGCGGCGACATATTGTCCTTTGTGGAACGGAGGGAACGATCCAGATCCAACCGCTCGATTCGCCGAAAGTGGTCCGATTAACATTGTCCACGGAACGTGGCAAATACCAGAAGGGTGCGCAAGAGGTCACGATGCCGGCGTACGAGAGATATGTCGGTGACGCCGCCGATTTTGCGAAAGTGATCCGAGCCGAGAAAATGTTTGACTGGTCTGCAATGCATGATCTCGCCGTACAAGAAACCGTCCTTCGAGCCAGCGGATGCCCGATCGATCGTTAACATCGCGACACAATTAATCTTTAGAAGGCAGTAAATGAGTCTCTTTCGACGTGACGAAATCCTGGCCAGACTGCGAGCGAAAGTGGCGGCTGGACAGCCGATTCTGGGCGGCGGAGCGGGAACTGGCCTTTCTGCGAAACTGGAAGAGGCGGGTGGAATCGATCTGATTGTCATCTACAACTCAGGCCGTTTCCGCATGGGTGGTCGAGGATCACTCGCCGGGATGATGCCGTACGGTGACGCAAACGCTATCGTCATGGAGATGTCTCGAGAAGTCCTGCCAGTCGTCAAGAATACGCCGGTCCTTGCAGGTGTTTGTGGGACAGACCCATTTCGTTTGATGCCTTACTTTTTGAAAGAGGTCCAGTCCGCAGGGTTTTCCGGTGTTCAAAATTTTCCCACGGTCGGCTTGTTCGACGGAACGTTTCGTATCGGGTTGGAAGAGACCGGAATGGGCTACGGCATGGAAGTCGACATGATTCGCACGGCAGGAGAAATGGGTCTGCTGACGACCCCCTACTGCTTCAATCCCGAAGAGGCGACGGCAATGGCAAAAGCGGGTGCGGACATCCTGATTCCGCACATGGGACTGACGACCAAGGGAATGATCGGTGCATCAACAGCGGTCTCGCTGCAGGAATCGGCCTTACGGTGCCAGGCCATGCACGACGCCGCCAAGCGCATCAAGCCCGACATTCTTGTCCTGTGCCACGGTGGTCCCATCGCAGACCCTGAAGACGCACAATATATCCTTGACCACACGGAAGGAATCGTCGGCTTCTACGGAGCCAGTTCCATGGAACGCCTTCCCGTCGAGCCAGCGATTACGAATCGTATCCGTGAATTTGCCGGGATGAAATTCAAACACAAGTCTTGATCGATCCGGAGAAGTTCAGTCGGTTGCTGACTTGAGATTGAGTCGATACGCTCCCAATGCATTAAAAGAGTAGTTTTCGGATGGCCTCGCCAACCGATGAGTAACGAATTCATCGTGTACGTTTTCTGGCGATGAAATCATTGTTTTAGGAGAGTTTTTAAAATGACGACGCCCGCCCCGATTCGAGTTGCTGTGACCGGTGCTGCCGGACAGATTGGATACGCCTCATTATTTCGACTCGCATCGGGTCAGATTTTTGGAGCACATCGACCGGTCATCCTCCATTTAATTGAAGTCCCCCCTGTGATGGCGGCTTTGGACGGGATTCAAATGGAACTTGACGACTGTGCCTTCCCGACACTGGCAGGCGTCGTCAAGTGCGACAGTGACCACCTTGAAGAAGCGTTTCGTGACGTGAATTTCGTGATTCTGGTCGGAAGCATTCCTCGCAAGCAAGGGATGGAACGATCCGATCTGATTCGAATCAACGGGCCGATCTTTACGAATACAGGTAAGGCAATTCAGGCCGCAGCCGCCAAGGATGTCCGAGTCGTTGTTGTCGGAAACCCTTGTAATACAAACTGCCTGATTGCAA
>JBAXBD010000094.1:0-13107 GCA_037142165.1 Schlesneria sp.
CGACAAGCGACCTCGACTGGCCGACCTTCGCGAAAGCGGTGCCATCGAGCAGGATGCCGACATCGTCATGTTTTTGCATCGACCCGACGCCTACAATCCCGAAGACCGACCAGGACTGGCCGAGATCATCGTGGCTAAGCATCGATCGGGACCGACGGGTATTGTCAGCCTGCAATGGCGCCGTGAGTCGATGCGGTTTGATAATTACGAAGGTGGAATCGATCACTCCGTCGCCGATGCTTTTTAGACATTGCCCCTGCTGCATTCAACGATGTCCGCAAAGACCGTCTGACAGGTTGCGGTTTGATCGGTTCGGTTTGGAATTTTATTACTTGGAATTTTAATGGTTTCACCATCGTTCGAATCGCCGCAGGGAACTGAACCGACATTTGATGTGATCGACCCCAATTCGTCACGCGCCCCGCGCGGCTTTGCCTGGCTGGCCTGGCTGATTGTGACCCTCGTGATCGGGCTCATGCTGTTTAACCATTTGTGGGTCGAGAACGAGACCGACAGCGACCCCTCCGCGATCTTGTTCGAGATTCAGGCCAGGTATCTCGTTGGTGCGTCGAGTCTTTCTGCACAGGGGAAAGATCAGCTTCAAAAAGAAATTGAATTGATGTTTGGCAAGGGGTCAGCACGGCAGAGGATGATTGGCGCTGTGTTGATGGGGGAACTCATCGGACCCGAACAGGCCGCTAAATCACTCAGCGAACTCGAAGCCAAATACCAAGATGGTTCCGTGGAGGCCAACGATCGCGATCGCGAAACGAATCAATTTCTCCAGCGAATCCAAATGGCGTTGATTCAGAAGACGGCAATCAAAGACGCGATGACCGATGACGAGTGGCGAACGGGGAGTCAACTTCTCGTTGAAAGATTGGGCTGGGTCGGCAGACTGGCTCTCGTCCCTCTGGGAACCCCTGACGGAGAGGGCCGCGGCCGTTTGCTGGACCATTCTCGTCGGACGTTATTTGTCATGCTGGGAATTACGGGGTTGGCATTCATCGCAATGATTTGCGGTGCTGTATTACAACTTGTCTTCTGGATCTTTGCCGCAACAGGACGACTGAAAAGCGGGATCGCTCCGCTTCGAGGAAGCGGAGCGATTTACGCCGAAACATTTGCGGTCTGGATGGTATTGTTTGTGGTTCTTAACTATGCCGTCGTCATGCTGCCATTGCCGAAATGGGGGCTCGTCTGGATTCTGATCCCGCAGATCGGTGGACTTGGTGCACTCGCCTGGCCCGTGTTTCGTGGCATCAGTTGGTCAGACGTGCGTAAGGACGTCGGGCTGACATTCGGTCGCGATGCCTGGTCGATTCCCTTCGTTGGTATCGGGGGCTATCTCAGCGCGTTACCCGTTGTCGGTGTGGCGATGTTGATCACGCTACTGATGATGGCCGTGGCAAGCGCGTTTGCAGGCGACGGCGATCTGTCTGCCTCGCCAATTCATCCCATCGTTGAACCGATTTTGCGGGGCAACTGGACCGTTCGCTTGCAGTTGCTGTTGGTTGCCGTCTTCGCGAGCGTGCCGGAAGAGATCATGTTTCGCGGTGTGCTCTATCGACATTTGCGTGATGCAGGGTCGAAACTCGGCTATGTAGGCAGTGTCATTTTTGCCATGTTGATCAACAGTTTTGTGTTCGCCGTGATCCATCCGCAAGGACTTTTCGGAATTCCGATCCTGATGAGTCTGGCAATGGTCTTTACGCTCGTGCGAGAATGGCGCGGTACGATCATTCCGTCGATCATTGCTCATGCTCTGGTCAATGCCGGTACAAGTACCATGCTGTTGCTGATCGCTGATTAAATGAATGTTTTAACTGAAAAAAGAAGACTCGTTTTCCAGGGAATTCACTCTTACAGCGTGAAATGCGATCGACATCCAAATCTTTCACTGAAACCATGAGAAACGACGATGCGTAGACTCAATTCTCTTTCCCTCAGGATTGCTTTCCTGACGATCACGTTGTGCGGTGGAGTGGTTCAAGCCGAGCATGATGGCAAGGTGCAGATCTTGTTGCTCGGAGACAGCACGACCGAAGGAAGCGTCCCTCGGCGGCATGTCCCCAAGGGACCGCATCTGGAAGATGTGATTCGTGAATTGCTGGCAGCCGAAAAGGATTTGCCGCCAACGAATGTGATCAACCTGGGTCTCAGTGGTGAATACATTCGCCGACTGTTGGATTCAGGTCGGTACGAGAAAGCGGCGTCAAAGCTGCCGGGGATCGATTATGTCCTGATCCGCTATGGACTGAACGACAATGCTTACCGGGAGAATCTCGCGGAAAACTTTCCTAAGGACTATCACGAACTGATTGGCCGAATTAAGACTGATCACCCGAAAGCGACGATCATCGTGACAACGGTCATTCCGTACGGAGATGAAGCAACATCGGTGCGACTCAATCAATTGAATGAACAAGTTGCCAAAGCCGAAGAGGTTTTGTTGTTCGACCTCTTTCCGCGTTACGCGGCTGAACTCAAGCGTGGCCCGGATATGCTCAACTATCGCCGATTCCCTCTGGACAAGATTCCTGAGAATCGACGTGAGTTTGTAAAACCGTTTGTTGTCGCTGGTAATCCGGGAACGGTGGAAGTGCTCGACAATCGCCTCGATGCTCACTTCGGCCATCTGCCAGGCTGGTTCGGGGACAGGCACCCGAATCTGGCGGGCTACCACGTGATCGGTGACGAGACTGCGAAATTCCTGACACCAATTATTCGTAAACAGTTTGCAAAGCCACAATGACTTCAGTAACGAGTGACGTCAGAAATCGGAAAGTTCTCGGCCATCGTCTATCGTGGATAAATCGCGGTAGAGTCCAATAAGAATGTTGTTCGAGCAGAATCGAACTGAACCATCACTCATGAGAAAATGAGCGCCGCCGACGTGCTGGCTTCCGAAACCGGTTGTTTGTGCGTTCAATCGCTTTCCGGAATTCAATCGGATGCTCGTATCACCGAGTACCATCGCCAGTCCCGTGGGTGTCGTACAATCAGGAACGCCGACCCATGTTCCATGGCCAATTGAACTGACCGACTCATTCATTGGATTCACCCTTTCCCCGACCAGGATGACACAGGATGTTCCATCCTTGATATCGTCGATTTTGACCCAACTGTTCTGGCCGAAGATGCCGCGAAAACTTTGCTGATCGCAATAGCGATGTTCATTGGAGGCGGATATACCAATGTTGCCAAGGCTTGCTCGGTTGAGATGAGGCTCCGTTGAAGGAGGTTCGCCGCTGCTATCGTGGTGAATCCCTCCCGCATCAGCCTGTAGATAGCCCGCGTTTCCGAAATACATCGAGCGACCAAGATGATTGCTCCAGTCAACCGTCCCGGGCGTAGCGACCCCATCCACGACCGGCGTCGTGGATACCATCGCATGCAGAAGGACAGACGAACCAAGATTCGATGGACACTGAAACGCCGTGTGCGGCCATCCGAGATCTTTGAGATCCGGCAACACTTGCAGCCCGTCCTTGAATGTTCCAGAAATATTAAAATAGAGTGGTGACGCATCGAGATAGGGAAGGACCTGCACACCCCATCCCCATCCCATGTAAACGCCATCGGTATTCATCACAAACCCGGGAGGAAACGTTCGTGCCGTTTCCTGGTAGTTGTAAAGCGCCAATCCGAGTTGCTTGAGGTTGTTTTTACACTGTGTCCGTCGAGCCGCTTCGCGGGCCTGCTCCACCGCTGGAAGAAATAATGTGACTATCACCGCGATGACAGCAATCACAACGATCAGTTCAACCCATGTGAATCCAAGTCGCTTTTTTGAGCTATGAAATGTCTTCATGAGTAACTCCAGTTCTGGAAACAATCGTGTTGAAATCGCCGAAAAAGGTCATCGCTTTCCGTGCGTGATTTCACTGTCTATTCGAGACGAAGTCGGTTCCCGGCGAACGATCGCCGTTCACGAAGTAAAGATTTTTGAAATGAGACAGTTGAGATGAGCCAACATCAGTCATTTTGTCTACAAAAGACCCCAAAGTCAAGACGTAATGTCTGACATTTTCCCGTTAAGATGGTATCATCAGAAGCAATTCAAGATTGTGAGAAGCCACTGGACGTGTCGTTGATGGCGGTTTAGTCTGCCGAAAACATTTTATTCACAGGTCGTTTCAATTGACTCCAATCGTTCTGAAACGTCGCCAGAACTGGACTTGGGCAATCGCTCTCACGGTGTTGCTTTCGTTCATGGGTTGGAAGTACATCACTCTATCTTCCACCGATCCGCAACATGGTTCATCGTCCCCGGTGGACAGCGATCTGGAAACATCCGAGCTCAAGCAGACATCCTGGTCACAACTGCGAGGACCGACGTTTGATTCGATATCCGCAGAAACGGGATTGGCTGATTTATGGCCCGAAGGAGGCCCACCACTCGTCTGGACTCGAGAACTGGGGCAAGGCTATTCGAGCTTTGCCGCGGTTGAAAATCGTGTCTTCACTCAGACTCAGAACCTCTATCAGCAATCCATCGTGTGCCTTGATGCTGAGACTGGTGATACCGTTTGGACACATCACTACGGCTGGCCGTATGACGGAGGCGGCCTCTACCCCGGTCCACGCAGCACACCGACCTGGCACAAAGGTCACGTGTATTTTGCCGCTCCCGATGGAACGATTTCCTGTCTCATTGCGGACAGCGGTAAGCCCGTATGGACTTGTAATCCGAAAAAGAAATACAGGGGACTCGGAACCGATTTCGGTTACGCGTCGTCTCCCGTGATCGTTGATGACCGGCTCATCGTCCCAGTTGGCGGACAGGATGCCAGTGTCGTTGCACTCGACCTCCGCGACGGTTCCACGGTCTGGACTTCAGGCGAATCATCAGCGAGTTATGCGACCCCGCTGCCAGTCCATTGGCAAGGTCGTTCACTCGTTGTGACGCCACTTAAGAACTCGATTGCTCTCTTCGATGTGGCTACAGGAAAGCAGCAATGGGAAATCGAATTTTCACAGGGATACGACGAACACTCTGCTGCCCCGATCTACAAAGAACCGTTCCTGTTTGTTGCATCACCCTTCAAAGCGGGAGCCAAATGCTATCGTTTGGTCGGGGAAAATCAGGCTGTAAGCACTCAGGACGCTGCTGATATGAAAGTCCTGAACGATCTCACTGAGCCAGACCAACAGCAACTTGGCACTCCCGTCGTCGCCTGGGAAACACTGAAATTCTCGAATGATGTGGCCTCCAGCGTGCTTGTTGACGGTCGTATTTATGGCTTCGACCTGAAGGACCCTCAGTCTCGGTTGAATCGCCCGTCACGCGGGGAATTGCGTTGTCTCGACTTCGAAACCGGCAGCATCATCTGGTCAACTAATAAAGTCGGCCAAGCCAATATCATTGCAGCAGACAATAAACTGATCCTGTTTACAGACAGCGGTGAATTGATTCTGGCGAGATCAGGAACTGACGAGTACACCGAACTTGCTCGAACTCAAGTCTTCCAGGATGAGATTTGCTGGACCTATCCGGCTCTGCATCACGGTTGTGTCTATTTACGAACACAAACTCGTGCCGCATGTCTTTACCTCGGGCAAGTTCCCTACAACGCAAAACTCCCCGCCCGTTCTGTGCAATCAATTCATCGTGTTCACGTTCTCGATGCAAAGTGGCTGGTTGGCGGCGAACGAGAATTTCCCGCGACCGTTCCTGACTGGATCGAGTTCCTGGCCTGGTACAAGTGGAGCCTGGCGGGGATCGTTTTCGCAAGCTTAGCCGCAGCCGTTTCGAGCCTGCTGACGAGAGGTTCAGCCAGAACCGGTCGTATCAACTTCTGGCTGACGACAATTGTCGCTGGAGTGATCGGCAGTCCGATCATCAATAGCCGACAAAGTGAATATGTCTTGTTATGGCCACTTGTCCTTTGGACAGCATTCCAGCTTACAATTAACGTGATCACACTGACGGAACAAAGTCATGACCGAAAGTCTTATCGATGGCTCTCTCGGACAACGGGACTATTTTTCATTGGCACATGTGCGTTGTACTTCCATCTTTGCCGCAGCCTGGGCTACGCCATTGAATGGTCGTTTCTCACCGGTTTCCTTCCGGCATTTGCGGTCGCAGCCATTGCATCTCGGTACTTAACGACAAGGGGTCGATACTGGCTGATATCTGATTTGGTCGTCTCGGCGATATCGTTCTCGGCTTACTTCTGGTTCAGCGTGATTTACATCAAGTGGAAACTGAACGTCGGAAGTTAGCTCAGCGATGAAGCTGTCAGCATTCGCAATGTCAGTGCCAGTGAATTGAGACGTGTTTCCGTCGAATCAGCCCGCGACATGAAAACGACTGGACACGCGGCACCGCAGAGTACACCGCCAAAGCTGCAATCCGATGTGTACATGATTGCTTTGACTGTCAGGTTTGCCGCCAACAAATTCGGGAATAACATTCCATCGGCGGCTCCGATGACGGCTCCTTCCATTCGCTTTTTCTCACCTGCATCTGTTGCATACGCGAGATCAAATGAGAGCGGTCCCTGAACAATGCAGCCACCTAATTCACCTTCACGGTTTCGTCGCGACAACTCGACGGCATCTAACGTGTCAGGCATCGAATCTGTTGGCTTTTCTGTCGCTGACATGACTCCAATCCGGGGCAAATCGTGGTCGAAACCCTCTTTTAATGCGACGGCAACATTGACCATGCTGCGCAAGATATCTCCCTTTTGGTCAAGCGTCGGCTGAATCGTGATCCCCGTATCCGACAGCAGAAATCGTCGCGAATCTCGCTTGATCTCCATCAGCACTACCTGGCAGATGCAGTGATTCGTCCGCAATCCAATGTCGCGAGCAAGTACTGCTTTCATCAGTTCAGGAGTGGCAATTTGACCCTTCATTAACAAACTGGCGCGGCCAGCTTTTACTTCTGCTACTGCAGCCGCAGCGGGATCAACGGCCTCGATGAGTCGGAAATCATCCAGATCAATATCAAGGTCGCGGGCCAAATCTCGAATGGCGGGAAGTGATCCAGTCAGGATCGGTTTAACCCATCCTCGCCGCTGGGCGATCGCTAATGCTTCGAGAACAGTACGGTCAGCGCCTCCCGCTGCGACGACTGGCAGCGGAGAAGAGAGCTTGTCGGCAAGTTGAAAGAGTGCCCCAAAACCCATTAGCGACATAAGAATCTTTCTGACGGAAAGCGGTCAGCAATGATCAAAAGAAAAAGCCTTCTTCAACCGGGGAGTTGAAGAAGGCTTTTCATGTCACATCACAATTGGCATCTTCAACGTGTCATGTTGTCGCAATCGATTTCACCGCAGGTGCAGCGCGGCGTTGCTTCTTGCGGTCATGTTCACCGACGAATTCGATCAATGCTTTACGTCCGGCATCACCCAAACGGAACTCAGCCAATCGCACGATCCGTGTATAACCACCCTGCCGTTCGCGAAAACGGGGAGCAAGTTCGTTAAACAGGATGTTCACGGCTTCTTTGCTTCGCAAGGCGGCAAACGCACGGCGACGAAGTGATACCGCAGGGGCAATCGCTGCGTTCCACTGTTGCCACCGATCAGAGTTCCGCCATTGTTCCCACTCAGGACTACCACGCTCTGCCGAGGTGGCGGACTGGACCGCCGCTTCCTGATGAGCAAGAGCTTTCTTACCCAAGGTGATCAATTTCTCGATCACAGGGCGAAGCTCTTTTGCCTTCGGCACGGTCGTAATGATACGGCCCGCGACTTTAGGAGTGTTCGGGTCTGCCGCGTTTGGCTTGCTGACACAAATCAGGCTTGTCGCCATATTACGGAACATCGAAGTCCGGTGACTTTGATTCCGATTAAGTTTTCGTCCACTTTTGCGATGACGCATGATCTATCCAAATCCTCAGTGTATCCGCAATTTCTTAACGATCACGCTGCTGCATCGATTGCGGCAGTCTCATTCCAAGTCGCAAGTTAATCGATGTCAGGCGTTCGCGAACTTCCTGGAGAGTTGTATCGCCGAAATTTCTGACTTGCAGCAATTGATCTTCTGTTCGAATAACCAAATCCCGAACAGTGTTGATTCCCTCTGACTCAAGACAGTTTGTTGCCCGAACGGACAAATTCAATTCTGCCAAGCTTCGAGAAAGTCTTTCTTCCAGTTCCAGATCAACAGGAGCATAGCCTGTCGATTCGAGCATGTTCCGCAAGCCGCTGTCTGGGAATGTCTCGGGCCCTGGTTCGCGATAAGTAATAATTGGATTGAGGTGCTTTCGAAGAATCTTCGCAGATTCGACAAGAGCGATCTCAGGAACAACAGTTCCATTCGTCCAAATCTCAAGAATCAACCGATCGTAGTTGGTCCGTTGTCCAACGCGAGTCTCTTCAATCTTGTATCGCACGCGCGTGATCGGCGAGAAAATTGAATCGATCGGGATCACACCAACTTCGTTCTGATGATCTGGTTGTTCCGACACGGGCGAATACCCACGCCCGTTCTCGATCAAAATCTCGATATTGAGCGACACGTCGTCGGTCATCGTCGCGATAACCAGTTCTTTGTTAAACACTTCAACTTGATCGTCAACAATGATATCGCCAGCGGTGACGACACCACGCTCATGACGTTCAATTCGCAGCGTCTTCGGAATCAATGCGTGGTTCTTCACAACGACTGATTTCAGATTCAAGCAAATGTCCGTAACGTCTTCGACGATTCCGGGAATCGTCGTAAATTCATGTTGGACGCCTTGGATCTTAATGCGTGTGACCGCACTCCCTTCAAGACTCGACAACAGGATTCTTCGCAGGCTGTTACCAATTGTCGCCCCGAAGCCTCGCTCAAACGGCTCAATTACAAACTTGCCGTATGTGCTGGTCAGGGTCTCTTTCTCAGTAACGACCCGATTCGGCAATTCAAGGCCGCGCCATCGAATTCTCATTGAACATCACCTACAAACGTCGAAATTTGACCGCTCGAACACAATCATCAGAAATCAGACCCGTCGTTTCTTCCGGGGACGACAGCCATTATGAGGAATTGGCGTGATGTCCTCAATCGAACGTACGACAACACCGGACGATTGAAGTCCAGTGATGGCGCTTTCGCGACCGGAGCCAGGCCCCTTAACCTGTACTTCCATTTCCTTCATGCCAAACTTTGCTGCTCGCTCGGAACACGTTTCGGCTGCACGTTGAGCTGCGAATGGAGTACTCTTACGGCTTCCTTTGAAGCCAACAGTTCCCGCCGAAGCCCAACAAAGGACGTCACCATTCACATCTGTAATGGTCACGATCGTATTGTTGAACGTCGCTTGAATGTGAGCGATGCCGCGAGTGATGTTGCGTCGCACCTTGCGTTTTTTAACTTTTGCCATAACGAAACCTGTAGACTAAATTCGACCATGCAAACGTAACACACAAAACTCAGACAGCACTCGACTCATCGACCGCGAAATTCGTCGGGTTGACCTGAGTCGCGACCAAACAGAGAAAGGGAAGCTACTATACCGTATTGGCTTAGTGCTTCATATCCTTCACGCCCTTTTTACCGGCAACAGTCTTCTTAATACCCTTTCTCGTGCGGGCATTCGTCCGCGTACGCTGACCTCGAACGGGAAGATTCCGCCGATGCCGCATCCCGCGGTAGCACTGAATGTCTCGCAAGCGAGCGATGTTCTGCTGAATTGACCGGCGCAACTGGCCTTCGACGAGATAATCCTTGTCCAACAATCCGGTGATTTTTGACACCGTTTCATCGGTCAAAGAGGACGCCTTCAGAAACGGATCAATGCCCAATCGGAAGCAGATCTCGGCGGCGACCCAGTCACCAATCCCATAGATGTACTGCAGCGCGACGACGACATGCTTGTCGTTTGGCAAATCCACACCTTGAATACGCGGCATAACAACCCATTCGCTTACAAAAAACGGTTAACCGTAAAACCCGAAAACTTATCCCTGCCGCTGTTTATGGCGAGGATTCGTTGAACAAATAATATACACACGCCCTTTTCGGCGAACGACTTTGCAGCCTTCGCAAATGAGCTTCACGCTTGATCGAACCTTCATCGCATCTACTCCTGCACGTCCAACAACCCAGGTTGTTGCCGAGCCGCCAGATAACTGTCAATCTTCTTAATCAAATCGATGGCCACGGAGACACAAATCAACAGGCCAGTACCACCATAAAAACTCGACACCGAGCTGTCCAGGTTGAGCAATCCGGAAACAACTGTCGGAATCACAGCAACGAGAGACAGGAAGGCTGCCCCCACATATGTGACTCGTGTCATTACTCGTTCTAAATATCCTGCAGTTCGATCACCTGGTCGGTATCCCGGAATAAAGCTTCCGTAGTCTTTCAAATTTGATGCCATTTCTGTCGGGTTGAAGGTGATCGCCGTCCAAAAGTAACAAAAGAAGAAAATCAAACCGATGTAACATGCATTGTAAATGAAACCACCATGGTTTGCGAAAGCGGTCTCAAGATTTGTAAACAGAGTTCCCAAACCCCACCAGCTTATATTTAACGCCGCTAACTGTTTAAACGCCAGCCACGGGAACATCAAAAGGCTGGATGCGAAAATAATCGGCATCACGCCCGACTGGTTAAGACGTAGAGGCAAATTTTCGACTCTCCCGCCGTAAACCTTGTTTCCTCGCACATGTTTCGCACTCTGAACAGGGATCTTGCGAGTCGCCTGTGTGATCAAAACGACCCACCAGACCACGCCGAAAAACACGGCAACCAGCACGATCAATCGATCAATTCCTGACTGACCGCCTAAGGCGATACCGTTTTTCAATGCTGGACCAATCAGACCACCAAGAGCTGTTGGAAGACGGGACAAGATTCCCGCCATAATCAACAAGCTCACTCCGTTACCCAGACCATATTCATCAATCTGTTCGCCAATCCACATCAGCAAGACACTGCCTGCCGTCATTGTGACCGTACAAACCAGTTTCATATACCAATTGTCGAAGTCGGGAAGAATAATTCTGTCTTCACCGCTCTGTCCTCCGGACAGAACCACAATCCAGAAGTAACTTTGGACAAAGCAAATCACGACGGTTGCATAACGCGTCCATTCATTGATTTTCTTCCGTCCCGCTTCACCTTCTTTTTGAAGCTTTTCAAGTGGCGGGTAAACAGTACCCAACAGTTGAAAAATGATCGAAGCCGAAATGTACGGCATGATCCCCAATCCGAAGATCGTCATCATTCCGATATTCGAAGCAGAAAACAGCGAAAGCATGCTCATGACATGCGCGACGCCAGTTCCTCCTTGTCGTTTCAAACTTTCCGCCAGGGCCTCTTGATTTACAAAAGGCAAAGGCATCGAAAAACCGAGTCGGTAGACCGCTAATAGCACAAGGGTCAATACCAATCGGTTTCTCAACTCGGGAATCGACAATACGTTGCGGATGTGTTTAAACATGAAGTTGCTTATCCAGCATAGCTTTCACTTCGACCAGTACGTTCTGCACGGCCGCCACGAGCCACGATCGCTTCTTCAGCCGTTCGAGAAAAATGACTCGCATGAACGACAAGTCTCTTCGTCAACTCACCGTCACCGAGGACCCGCACGGAAACTTTGCCATTAGAGGCCAACCCGTGTTGTCGCAAGGCCGCAATATCAACAACAGCATCTTGTGCGAAGACGCGTTCGAGATCTTTCAAGTTAACTTCAGCAACATTCAGTGCGAATTGGCGATTCGAAAAGCCTCGCTTCGCCACGCGACGTGCCAGTGGCATCTGACCACCTTCAAACCCAACGCGACTCTTATGACCGGAACGACTTCCGGCACCTTTGTGTCCGCGCCCCGACGTCTTACCGTGGCCGGAGCCAATACCGCGGCCGACCCGCTTTCGCTGCTTCCTGGGGGTTTCAAGCCCCAAATCGTGAATCATCATTTAAACACCAACCTCTCTCAATCGAGCGATCTCTTCGCGACTTCGCAGCTGGCTTAACGCATCGAAGGCGGCCTTAACCACGTTAATTGGGTTGCTTGAACCACGAACTTTCGTCAACACGTCCGTCAGTCCAAGTGATTCAGCCACTGCACGGACACATGCACCAGCGATGATTCCGGTACCAGGATTGGCTGGCATCAGCATCACCTGGGATGATCCGTAGCGTCCAACAACCTGATGAGGAATGGAATTCTTGGTAAGCGGGCATCGCAGCATCGTGCGATTTGCCGCCTTTACTGCCTTTTCCACTGCCAAGGGGACTTCAACAGCCTTCCCATACCCATAACCGACGCGACCCTGGCCGTCGCCGACTACGACCAGTGCTGTAAAGCTGAAACGTCGTCCACCCTTCACAACGCAAGCACATCGACGAATCTGTACAACGCGTTCCGGGGATTCTGAATTTGATTTATCGCCTGCCACTTTAATTCTTCTCCAGCCGTGAGGCTAAACGGAAGCCGCCCCTTAGAAATCCAGTCCTGCAGCACGTGCTGCTTCCGCCAGCTTGGCAAGTCGACCGTGAAAGCGATAAGCACCGCGATCGTAGGTAACCTGCTTGATACCACGTGACAATGCACGCTCTGCAATCTCACGACCGATAAATTCCGCTCCGGCACAATTTCCGCCGTTGCCAACTTTTTCACGCAACGCAGTCTCAAGCGATGAAGCCGAGGCAAGTGTCTTGCCGGTGGTGTCATCGATGACTTGTGCGTAAATGTGCCGACCGCTGCGGAAGACCGACAACCGTGGTCGACCACTCTTTAATCGGTTCCGTACGCGGAACTGACGACGACGTTTTTGCGTCGCAATAATCTCTTGACCGTTCATGAAAACCTCACCAGCCACCGAATGTTTAGCTACCGAACGCCTTACCGGCCTTACGTCTTACGTGCTCACCAGCATATCGAATTCCTTGGCCTTTATAAGGCTCAGGGGTTCGAACCGCTCGAATGTTGGCAGCGTATTGGCCTGCAGCGTGTTTATCAGCACTTTTAATCACAATGTGCGTATTGTCAGGCAGTTCGCAAGTGACGCCTTCTGGAACTTTTAATTCAATATTGTTGGCAAAACCAACTTGAAGCGACAGCACACCGCTCTTTAAGGCCGCCTGGTACCCGACGCCAACGATCTCAAGTTTGACTTCCCATGGCTGGACAAGACCGACCACCATATTGG
>JBAXBD010000095.1:0-13089 GCA_037142165.1 Schlesneria sp.
CAGCATGCTGTCCCTCAGTATGTGAGTGTCCAACCCTCTCCGCAGTACGCGAGTTACGTCTGCCCTCAAACTGGTCGCGTCATCACCTATCAGATGCAAACTGCTCATCGCCGTTAAAGGACGATGCGTGTGCGACTTCCCAACGCAAGTTAACGGCTACATTTTTTTTCAGACAGCGTATGGAATCTCTCGATTCCATACGCTGTTCTTTTTTCTGGCATTTGTTTTTATCCGCATCGTTAAAGCGCAATGAAAACGAGCTTCATATTCGATTAATCAGTCACAAAATCGGTACGATCGAGGCCGTCGAGTATCATGGTCGCCACTCCGCGAAAACTTCATTCGTGGTTTGCCGATTTGCGCACGACTTACAATTGAAATGAAATCACCTATGAATTCGATCGATCAGTTCCGACCGAATGCCGATTCATGTCCCCCGATCGGCACTACAGATTACACCAGACAAGAAATGACCGATCTGCCCTCCGTGGCCGTTCCATTCCTTAATAACAAACTTCTCGGAGCCTTCCGGTTATCAATTGTGATTGGCGGGGCGTTGATTGCAAGTGGTCTTTACCACCTTGCGCTATTATGGGTGACGAGCGAGGATTGGTCAGGACCGATATCACTCAGAAAGCCCGGGCTTTTCGGGGTTTCTGCTGGTGTGACCGTCTGGTCGATCGCGTGGGTTTTGACGCAGCTTGTTCCTCATCGCAATGACCGGCGATTTGTGACCCTGATGTCGGTTAGTTTGTTGCTTGAGGTGGGTCTGATTACGTTTCAGCAGTGGAGAAGAGTCCCCTCGCACTTCAATCGCACGACACCTCTCGACGCGACGATCGAGTCGATCATGCTTGGATTGATCATGCTCGTCACCGCAGGAATTGCCTGGCTATGCGTGAGATCATTTTTCATTTTACCAATGCCCGCTTCGCGAGCAATTTCCATGCGCGCAGGCTTGTGGCTGCTTTTGTTCTCCTGCGGCTTGGGATTCCTGGTGACAATCGCGGGTCAAATCAATCTCGCAACAGGCCTGCCACCTGAGACTTGGGGTAAGGCGGGTGTCCTCAAATACCCACATGGGGCCGCGCTGCATGCCATTCAGGTTTTACCACTGTTATCTCTCTTGCTTCAAAGGTTACAAATTTTGCACGCTGCCCTTTTGCTTCGGCTAGCCGTTGCAGCCCAAATCCTGTTTTTAATACATGCTCTTTGGCAAACCATCAACGGCCGCTCGAGATTGGACATTGATCTGACGGGTATCTCAGTGCTGGCAGTGGCCGCATTAGTGATTGTTTTTATCGGTAGAAGCTGGCCTGTCTCGGCACGATCATAAGTTTCTTGTATTCAAAGCCGCTTTCCGGAGGATCATACACACCAACGATTTGCACGTTGAACTTCGGGTTAATCGCGGCCTCCATCTGAAGACACCAGTAGATGGCATTCACGGTCAAACGACGCAGTCCTTCACTCTGAAAATCTTGTGCACTTCCCATCGTGACGTGAAACACTCGCGACGTAAGCCCCTTGTTACCAGTCCACGCTTTGACCCATGCGACGGGAAGCGGCGCAAGCTCTGGATTCACGTCGTCATCATGATTGCGTCCCATCAAAGGTTGTCCGTCGACTAACGGTGTGCAGCCTTCGGGCAGATGGCCCCCTTCGTTGAACGTGCGATAAACATCCGACTTTCCCCAGATGTCGCCAACTCCCGTGAGAACAGGATGATTTTTGTTTTCTTCGACGACGATTCCACGAGTGGAATCCTGCTGCCAGCGTCCGTGATGGTTCCGGAATGAACCACCCAGCACGTTTTCACCGAAATCGATTTTTTTGCCATCCTGACGATAATCGAAACCGATAAAGCCATGATTGGCAGTACGGATTCCAATGATCGGCTTCCCCGAATCCAGGTAACGATAAATGTGCTGAAGTTGTTCTGGCGGCAGAGTGATCAGTCGGGTGAACAGGATCATCAGGTCGCATTTTTCGAGATACTCAAGACCGGGAATGTTGTGCATCACCGACTTGTCTTCCCACCGGATCTTTTGAGTCGGATCAACTTCATTGTTCTGATTCAAACTGAAAAGGACCGTGCAGTGAAACCCGTGATGCCTGGCAAGCAACTTCGCCATCATAGGCATTGAGTATTCGCTCCGGTATTCCTGATCGGCAGCAATCAGAATGATGTGTTTCCCCTTGCCCGGCCCATCCTCACCAGAGTACGTCAGCCAGAGCGGACTGTCGGGGACAGGATGTTCCGACGCATTCAATCGGTGAACATCCCCTGTATTCACGATGAACTGGCCAAATAAGGCAAGGACGAGGATCGCGACAAGACAATGATTTCTTCGGGAATATTCCATTTCCTGATGATCCAAAATTAAGTTTTACTCGTCAGATCAGTCACAAATTTCAACGCGCAGGAATTTCATTCACTGTGTAGAACGCATTGCGATGAAGCAACGCGTCTCCGTCGCGAGAACGCAGATGCCCCAAATCGAATTCGTAAACGAATCCCTGTGTCATTCTGTCCAGAACGATGATTGCTGACAGTCCGTCTTCGGACAGCATTACATTCGTCACGGCAGGTTTGAACCGATCGACTTCCGGACCGCCGTACCCGCCGTGATAAGGGTGGGTAAACGCCGAAAGTACGTACGGCTCTAATGAATTTCCGGCGGCCTGATCGACGGGTTTAGTGAATGTAATCTTGAATCCATTGGGTTCAATCGTGATACGATTAATCTCGAACGGCATCTTGCCACTCCAATCGAGTCGTTCCAGCGCGAACGGTTTGATTCCTCGAACTGGCCAGCCACGATTTGTCCCACCGCAAAGCAACTTCCCTTCTGGAGTGAATTCGACGTTCAGAATTCCCGTGGAAAGACCCTCGCGAAATGGATAACAAGCTCCCTGCCAGACTCCGTTGACCTGCTCCGTCGTCGCGCGCATCAGGATTGAAAGAGTGTAATCTCCGAGAAACATCTGGTTCTCAAACGGACCGAACTTGCCTTGCGACTTGTTCACAGTGAAGGCGGTAATCGACCGCCCCATTCGGATGTAGGGGAAGATTACCGCGTAAGGGACCAGTTGCTTCACATGTTTACGCTCGGTGACAATTCGAGTCCCTGATTTTGGTGTCTCAGGCACCGGCCCGAGTTCGGCCGCGTATTTGTACCATTCGAAACTGGCAGGATGACCATGAAAGCTATTCGGTGATACCGCTTTCAAACTGCATGAACAATTCCATGGTCCCTGACTTTCGACATAAAACAGAGCCCCATGTTCATCGAAGCCGATGCCACCTGGGCTGCGCAGGCCGCTGGCAAACGCAGTCGACTTTCCGTCGGGGGCAATTTTCATGATGAAGCCTCGATTCAACGCATGCGAATAATATGACTCCGAAAGCCCGAGCGCCACGAACTGGTTTCCATCGCCATCAAGTTTCGAACCGAACGCATATTCATGGTAATTAGCATAGCCCCAGCCGTCTGAGATCGTCTCAAACCGATCGGCCACGCCATCATTGTCCGTATCTCTTACCCGAGTCACTTCGCAGCTTTGGGTCACACGGAACGCGTTGTCTTTCCAGGTGAGACCGAAAATCTCGTCCAGGCCAGTGGCAAATAAATGAAACGACGGAGTCGGTTTTGCAGAGTCGATACCGTCAATTAAATAGATCTCGCCGTGCCGTGTTCCGACAGCGATTCGTCGGTCCGGCAGCACTGCAAAAGCCCCTGCTTCGATGACCGTGTCTGGAGGAATGGAAATATTGGTGATGGGATAATATTCGCGTTCTCGTTCTTCGGTTCCCCATCGATCACCAACTTCCTCGGCGCGCAAAAACGACAAAGGCAACGAAATGGCGATCAGAACCAAAAGGACGCATCGTCGAACGCGACTACTTTTCAACCGGCTCATAACGTAATTCCAGGTTTGATTTGCCTTGAGGAAGTTCCAACCGCAACAATAATTCGGATCGTTTTGGTTCTTTCGACAACGGCCTCATTTTTGTTTCCTCATTTGGAACTGTCAGTCGTAGTTTTTCGTTCTGGAAAACATGCTCGGCATGATTGCGGATGTCTCCAGTAAGGCCACGAAACCAGATGGTTTGCGGCGTCGGCGAATCAAATTGAATAACCCGTTTCAACCCCGGGCTTTCGTCGATCAGGGTCGCCACCGAGCGATCCTCAATCTCAATCCCCCCGCATCGATACATGAATGTCGGAATTGACGATTCACCAAGAAAGTAACCACGGAATTGATAGCCGAGGTTTTTCGGATAAAGAGGGTTCGGGTTGACCCGAGCGTCTTTGGTCATCACTGGCATCAATGGCCAAGGCGACTCTTCGTCAGCAAGCATGGTAAACGAGATATCTTGCGGCAGCGTGATTGGCTCTCTTGCTGGATTGAAATCACCGGAACCCTGACCATTCCAGTTGACGGAAATAAAGTCACCTTGCCAGATGGCGGAAAGAGCTCCGGTCTCGGCGTTGAAAGCATAATTCAACTTCTCGGGCAGGCCGACAGCGATCCCTCGAAATCCCGCCACCCGACTGCGACCGCGAAAAGTTCTGGCAGTATTTCCCACCGATAGTTTTGTGGCGATACCACGAATGCCGGGCGGATCAGCAGCAGACGTCCCAAGCGACAAATAATACCAGATCGCCTGGATCTGCTGATCGGTGTCTCCGTCCAGAATTGCCTTGTGGGAAGCGACTCCATTCGGCCACGCAGTTGGCATGACGATCCGTGGGCGAAAGGAACCCGGGTTTCGTAAGAAGCCATTGAACCAACCAGGTTGCAGTCGTTGGAACGTCGTCATCAGGTCAATTCCTTTATTGACTGGAGCCGGCTTTCCATTGAAGTTATGACAAGCGATACAGTTTAAGCCTTTATCGCCAAGTAATTCTCTTCCAGCCGGACGAAGCAGTTTTTCCCGTTGCCGAACACTTTCAGACTCGCTTTCCGGGGTTGGAATCGTCCAGTCAGGTTGTGTCAAAACGTCGAGCTGCGCAAACACCTTTGGCAAATGCGAAAGATTGGCCGCGCCGTATTGAGGCATGCGAGTTGCCATGTAATGGCGGACCGTTTCGCCGTCAAAAAGAACCTTCTTCATCCATGCAGATTGCAGTTTTGCTCCGACCAATGTGAGCGGTGGAGGAATCCGACCGTCGTCACCCAGCTTCTGCTCGCTGGTCGCGAAATAAGCGCTGTACTGTTCGGGAACGCCACCAAAATCATCTCGGATATGGCAGGCGATACAATTAAATGCGGTCAATGTCTTTGCCAGCGCAACTGTTTCAGTCTCCTCCCCCGGTTCTGCCGTCAAAGCTGCCTTGATCGCTTGAACTTGAGCGTTATCGAGTTGAAACCTCGGACTTTTTACGACTGTCTGGGATAGACATCCACGAGACAGGTCCGCATTTCTTAATGAACTAATCAGGGGCGCTGTCGGAATGTTGTTGACCGAATGACATGCAGCACAATTCAATTCCTGAAAATATCGTTTTCCCAGTGAAACCATTGGCTCTTGCGGTCGAAGCACTGTTGCCTGTCTGGGCTGTTCACCAATCAGGTAGCTCGCGATCGCTAGCGACTCGGTCGGAGTCAGCTTCATGTCCGGCATGCGACCCGACGGCCGGACACGTAATGGCTGAAACAGAAATTCTCCAAGAGACTTGATACTGTACTTCGCGGGGATGTGCCCAAGACTGATCGCAATCGGTTTTATTTCTTTTCTCTCGTCCAGCCCTTTGTCCTGGTCTTCCACTTCGATGTCAGGTTTTGTCGACAATGGTGTTTCGCCGATCGCTTCCTTGGGACCATGGCACGCCACACAGCCGACGGAGTGATACAGTGTCTTACCCATTTGTACATTTTCACTTGGAGGAGTCGCCACTTGAAAATCATGATTGGACTGGGCGACAAGAAAATGGGTCAGAGCTTCGGCAATCCTTTGTCGTTCATCATCGGGTTTTGATGCCAGAACGTCTGGCATCGTCGTTCCAGGGTGTGCTGATGACGAAGCCGCAATGAACTGTTTCATGTATTCAGGTGAGATCCGAGCCCCCGCCTGGGACAGGTCCGGTGCCGTTTTCTCTGGCAATTCACTTCGATCAATCCCACTGTGACATGCAGCGCATCGCAGTTCACGAATTAATAGGCCTCCCGCCTGAGACTGAGTCAGAGGATGGTTACCGGGCAGAGCCGAATCACCAGATTCCGCCAACGGGGTGCGGATCAGAAGAATGCAAACCACCAGACAACAAGATATTGCGCTCCATCTGCGGGCCGTAGAACCATGCTTTCTCAGCGTTTTGGCCATAGGAATAAGGATCCTCATCTCGTTGCAGAGTATTTACTCTCGGTCTCCTGAGTCTTCGCACTTCGTTTAACGTTGATACGATTTTCCGGGCCAGTTGTTCCACCACAGTTGAAAGAGTTTCAATTGGGCTTCTGCAAAGTGCTTTTGGCTTGGTGAAAGCCGATCGGTTTCGTTGAAATTCAATTCGTAATCAGCGTCACCCAGCAGGACCAGCAGATGTTTGTAGTACAACACCAGGTCGGGGCCTTCGTCGAACCGCGACAACTCGGCCAGACCATCTTCCAGTTCCCGCGCAAGTCGTCTGGCTTCGACGTCTCCGGCTGCCGCAAGTTTGCAAAGCTTAATCAGGTGCAGGACTTCGCGAGGGAGGCAGTTACCGATTCCAGTGATGGCACCTACGGCACCGCAACGGATGAAACCGTGGCAAACTTGCGTATCAACTCCCACCATCAACAGAACATTTTTGTCGGCGTGAGTGATATGCTCGGCGGCATAGCTCAGTGAATCCGCTCCACCGAATTCCTTGAAGCCGACAAGATTTGGAAACTCGCGGCGCAGGTCGAAGAACAGGTCTGCTTTGGTTTCGAATCCGTAGTAAGGACTGTTATAGATCACGGCGGGCAGTTGAGGTGCTGCGGCAAGAATGCCTGCGAAGTGGGCTCGCTGCGCTGCCGGTGAGGTTCCGCGTGACATCAGTCTGGGAATGACCATCAACCCCTTTGCCCCGACGCTCTGAGCATGAGCCGCATGGGCCGCCGCCCTGACCGGATTCTGTGCTCCCGTACCGACAATCACGGGGACTCCAGCTTCCGTCAGCCGGCGCACACCCTCCTGCCGTTGCCCGTCAGTCAGCAATGGCCAGTCCCCCATCGAACCGCAATAAACAACTCCATTCATTCCCGCTGACATCATCGCCAGTCCCTTTTTTACGAGGGCCGGATAATTCGGGGTGCGATCCGCCAGGCACGGAGTCATCAGGGCCGGAACACAACCCTGGAAAATTTCGGAGTTCAAAGGATTTCCTCTCTTAAGTTTTGGTTCTGTGCACTTGGTACGAATTGAGAGATACTATCTGATTGAACATTCCGTCAATGAATCGCACCCCATCCCAAGATTAACGTAAAGCTGGTGAACAATACCGTCAGCAAATGGTAACCGGTACGAAGCCACCACGTTGTCAGGAATTCCTTTGCGGAAAGAATGGGTTGCAACGAGACGCGGATTCCCCAGAAAGCGGCACCATAACCACAATACGACCGAGCAAGCATGCTTCCGCTGGCGAGTTCATTCGAATTGAAGAGACAGATCGTTCCGAGGCTGATAATCGACAATACAACATATCCGCCATACACCCAGAAGAGTTGGCGAACCAATGGTGGCAACGGTGCCAGAAGTGTCTTCCACCGCAGACGGACCGGCACGAGCGCCGACGCAACGAGAACACAAAACTGCCCGATCCCAGCAAGAAAGATCGCCGTGGCAAGCTCATTCTTCATATTTAAAATCCCCGGAATGCCAGAAACGGAAGGATCACTCGGATCACGAACGGTCCATGAAATAGCAGACCACATGGAATGACGAGCGACAGAACGCAAAAAAGTCGCCCGGGAAGACCTCGCCCTAATCCGACGAAACGTCCCCATCGACATCGCTCGATCACAATTCCGATCCCGTGCAGCGAAAAGAACATTGTCGGCTTCCCCCACCCCCCCTCGGCTGGCAATGAGATAGCAAGCTCATGAACAAGTCCGCTGACAAGAAATCCCACGAGCAGTGCGTAAGTCGCTCCAATGCGACGCGACAGAGGCTTGAATAAGAACCGATGTGTCAGGTCCCGGAAAGTCAGATTCCATCGACGACCCCAGAACTCGGTCAGACTCGTTGACGCGATGGGCCAGTTCAGGATTGGTTTTGCATCGATTCCCCGCGAACGCCAAAGGCACGAGAGCAAGTGAAACAGTCCGAAGTGAAGCGTAAAGACAATGCCGATCATTCCTATCCAACCCGCGATCGCATCACCAAGCCGGTCACGCGCTGATGTTGTGATGCCGACGAGAATGATTCCGAGCATGAGCTTGATACTGGCGAACAGCCACTCGCTTCGAAATGGCGAGGAAACGTTTTTCTCAGAAAGCAATGCATAGACATCCATTCCCGGCCAGGCGAGTAAATATGCAAGGTGCTTTCATGTCGGCGCCGACGTGGTACGGACGGACCAACTGAGCAATTTCAGTAGCCCGTAGATCCCGAACGAAATCATCCACATGTTTGCCCAGAGGGGAACGGCCGGTGGGAGCAATGACAGGATCACGACGTTCATTCTTTACCGAGAAATGCGATTCGCGAACATCACTGTTGGTGAAAAGATTAACCGCATCGGAAAGATTTTATTAACACATTCTTCAGTGCCAACGCCGTTACGATGAACACAGGGTTCGATGCAATTCTTGTCAAATGGCAAGTCCTATCGCGGCTGCGACTTGAAGACATCCGATTTGTCTTGAATCTCGTCGTGCGGAACTTATTTTCCAACTCCTTTTTTTAACGCCGTCAAAATCTCAGGTGCAACCGTCTCATTCGCCGAGCGATATCCGAATGCTGCCGTCACTTTACCTTCGTTAACGACAACTACAGTCAATTGAGCGTCCGTGTTGACTGACCAACCCTCTGGACTCATTGTCGCACTCGGATAAATCACCAGCGGATTCGCGGTGAATTGAAGCGACGTCTGAATACGAGGCAAATGCTCTTTGGTTTTCGCTTCGTCTCCCGTCAAAAAAACGGTCACGAGACTAGAGTCATTCCCCGCCTCGATTGCACCTTTTTCCAATTGTTTCATTAATCGAGCCAAGGGGCGGTCGAATCGTTCGTGTTGGAGGAAAATGTAAATTGTTGGCTTTTTGGATCGCTCGGCGACAATGTCCAGCTCTTTTCCGGCATGATCACCAGTCGCCGCAAAAACTTTAAGTGGTGAGACAACCGTGCCGACTTTCGGCCCGGAATCAATGTCGGCATGCACACTCGATGTTACAAACACGATCAGTAACAAGGGCAAAATTCGATTGATTCGCACGAGAAACCTTTCATCAAGACAGCATCACGTTTTGCGACCCGCAACATCAATAATAAGCCGCGACGAGTGCCACCAAGAGTACACTTTTTCACGTTTGGTGCCGAACCACGGGGCCGGTTTTGGTTCCGTTTTGATTTGAAACGTTCTTTTGATTATCCAGTCTCGTATCGACAAACAGTCGCAATCGAGTATGAAGGTGAATAGAAAAAAGTCCGTGTTACCCAAAGTCGCTCGTCAAACTTCAAGGTCTATCTCATGCCTCACGTTCATTCGCCGCTTCCCTACCAGGACGATGTTGAAACGATCCCTCGCGATGAGGCCGATGACATCCAGACGGTGATTCGCTATTTGCAGGCGATTCTCAAAAACACTCAACGGAAGACGCACGAATTTCGTGCGGACGTCCACGTGAAAACGCACGGGTATGCACATGCTGAATTGCGGGTCTTGCCGAACCTGCCGGACGAACTGGCTCAGGGCTTATTTGAACAGGAGGGGGCGCACGAGGCCGTCGTGCGGTTTTCTAACGCGTCGAGCCAGATCCAACCTGATGCCGTTCCTGACGGACGTGGCATGGCAATCAAAGTCTATGACGTGACGGGCGAGACGATCCTGGTCGACGGGCCTCGGGGACCGACCCAAGATTTCGTCATGATCAATCACCCGGTCTTCTTTGCTCGAAATGTAAAAGACTATCTTCGATTAGAAAAGATCATCGCGACATCGGAAGAGAATGTTCTTGACGCCGCGCAACAAACGATCACGGCGGGGAACTGGAATCCGCTTTACTGGCATTGGCATGAGATGCTGACGGCTGCCGCAATCGTCGGAAAACTACCCACGCACCCCGCGAGTCAGACTTATTTTACGATGTCACCGATTCGATTCGGAAACTACGTCGCAAAATGTCGTGTCAAACCGATTGGAGATCTTCAGACGACGTATCTCAACCTGATCACCAAACTCGCGACCGAATCGGATGCGATGCGACTGGTCCTCGAAGAAACATTACGGAATCAAGAACTGCTATTCGAATTTCAAGTGCAACTGAGAACATCTGAGAAGACAATGCCGATCGAAGACCCGACGATTGAATGGCCGGAAAGCGAGTCCCCCTATCAAACGGTCGGCCATCTTTTACTGCCACGCCAGGACATCAGTCCGATGCGTGAACAAACCGCCTTCAAGAACCTTGCCTTCAATGTCTGGCATGCGCTGGCCGCTCATCGGCCTCTCGGAGGGATCAACCGTGCTCGCCGCTACGCGTACCAGACATCGGCGAACTGGCGCCGCGACCAAACCACGGAACAGACTTCTTGACCGAGTTCGGTGAAGAAGTGGCACTAGTCATTGACACTCGTTCCCGTTTTCAAGCAAGAATGCCATCTGCGGTTTTCCTAGCCGGCTTTGGCTTGGAACGACGGAATCGAAACCTGTTCCGACATCAGGCTCGTTCGTACCTGCTCCGCCCGATCAAATAAATCCCGAGACCGATCTGATCCAAGATTTTCCTTCACCCAGGCGTATCCGGCCGAAAGCCCCGAACATCGCTTGGTGTTATGGGCGTCGCTGGCCAGGATGGCCTGGTGATGAGTTCTCAGAAACCGTTCCCCAAACGCCTTTGCTTCAGGTCCAAAATTACCCAGTAGCGAATCGACAGTGATTTGGATCCACGCTCCCGCATCGACCAGTGGTTGCAGAAGCTCGGGCCGTTCCCGAAAAAAATGATGACGTTCCGGATGAGCGACGATCGGTCTCATATGCCGCTCACGAATCCATTCGATTAACTCAACCGAATCCGTGGGAAACAGCTCTTCCGACCAACTGAATTCCAGCAGCGTGTACGTTCGGCAATCTCCCAGGTGGCAGAAAACGTCCGCTTCAAATTCACGTCGATAAACGGTGGAATCGAAGACTTGAATTTCAGAACCTGGCAATACCGTCAGTGGTATCCCTGCCGCTTGCAGTTCGCGATTGTACACAGCGACATGGGGCAGGATGTCTGTTCGCAGCAGGTGGATCGAACTATGGCAGTGCGGTGTCGCAGTGACGACGGTAATGCCATCGGCAACAAAAAATCGAGCCAGCTTCAGGCTTTCGTTCAGTGACGTCGGGCCATCATCAACGCCTGGCAAAATATGACAGTGGAGATCAATCATTCTCTAAGTGTATTCCAGAGTTTTTCGCAGTTCATCGTTCCAGTATCCAACTTAATTTCGATACTGTTCATGCTTGACCGATTGTAGGGGCACGCATCGTCGCAAGCGAGCCGGAGTACGAATCTAAGAACGGGACTTTCGGAAAGTCCGATTGCCCTTAGCGATTCCTTCAAAAACAAAGTCCGACACCAATGTCGATCTTTGCACAACAGACTTCAGGAATCGTGATCACACGGAGACTAATTCATCGAAGTCACTCCGCATATCTCTAAAATTGACTAAAATTTCAATCTTGAGGCCGTATACTGGCTCTGAGCGCGGCGTTGCCCCGGATCAAGTAATCCAGCAAGATCAAAACTTGTCGTAAGATCACATTTTTTGCTGCGCCAAAACGAATTTTAATCATTACTTCATTGGAAGTCTGAGCATGATCGGCTTGTCGAACTATTCACTGATGCGTCTTGTGTCCGCCATGACGACCTTATCGTTCTTCGTCGGCGCCATGGCTTGCTGGAGCGGACCACGGGCAGTCGTCGCCGCTGACGATATGATCGGTCGACGGATCATGGATTTCGTCCTTCCGGATACCTCACGAAATCAGGTCGCGTTTGCAGATTTCCGCGATGCACGCGTCCGTGTGATTGTATTCATGGGGACGGAATGCCCCGTAGGGAATGCCTATGTTCCTGATCTCGTCGAATTCCAGAAACGCTTTCGTGATCAGTCGGTCCAGGTACTCGGCATCAACGCCATGCTCTCGGACACCACGGAGTCGATTCAGAAACATGTGGCTGAATACAAGATCGATTTTCCTGTTCTGATTGATCATCAACAGACCGTCGCCGACCTGTTCGGTGTGGTCCGAATACCGACAGCATACGTTCTTGATCGCCGTGGCCGAATCCGTTACGTAGGACGCTTTGATGATCGGGTTGGTATCGGATTCCAGCGAGACACCGCGATACGATCGGATGTCGAAGAAGCGGTCAAAGAAGTTTTGGCAGGCAAAGATGTTTCAGTCACTCAAACAAAAGTCGAAGGATGTAAGATCACTCGTGAGTCACGACTGCCGAATAATCATTCGGTGACATTCGCGAAGGATGCGGCCGAGATCCTTCACAAGCGGTGCGCAGGATGTCATCACGCCGATACGGCAGCGCCGTTCTCACTGCTGACATTTAAGGACGCCAAGGAACGAGCCGACATGATCCGCGAAGTCGTTGCCGATCGACGAATGCCGCCTTGGGACGCAGATTCTCGCCACGGAAAATTCCAAAACGACTTACGGCTGTCGCAGAATGAGATCGATTTGCTGCTCGCGTGGATTGACGCAGGAACACCACTCGGAGACGAGAAGGACGTTCCGGAGCCTCCTCAATTCGCGGCGGGCTGGCAGATTGGTCAGCCCGATCTCGTGTTCCAGATGCAGGAGGAATTCACCGTTCCTGCTACGGGGTCGGTGAATTATCAGTATTTCGTCGTTCCGACAAACGTCGATCATGACCTCTGGGTACAGGCTGCCGAAC
>JBAXBD010000096.1:0-13001 GCA_037142165.1 Schlesneria sp.
GATTACAGTCAGGTAACCGAAAGTCATCGCGTGCCGTCACCCGATCATGAGTTTCAAGTAGACGAACAAGACCATCCGCAGTGACCAAATAGCGAATTTGGCTTCCGCTCGTATTTCCAAGCGTCAATGTCGGCTTGTCATTCTCAGTTCCACCGGTCAATACTCCTGTTTCTGACTGATGAACGTCGTCGCGGAATTGAATGGCCAGGCGAGAAATAGTCCGCTCGGTTACAAACGACTGGGTTACAAGTTTTTCAGACCGCAACAACAGATGAAACGTCATGCCGACCAGCCCGATAACGACAGTCAACATGCTGATCACGACGACCATTTCTATCAAAGAAACGCCGCGCCGGCTGTAAGCACCAACCTGACCCCGTCGAATTCTGGTCGCCATTAAGGTACCTCTTTCATCAAATGCACCCAGGCACACAAACGAAGCGGACTCACCAGTTCGCCTGCACGGTTCTGCCAGCGGATCGAAGCAATGATCTGACGCGTATCGAATTCATCCGCAATTTGCTTCACGACCAATGTTTGCTGTAAGCCGGGCAAGACGGCCTGCAAATCGTTAGTGGGATCGGGAACCTTCAGTTCCCCTGGCTGAAGATCGGACCAGTCTCGCTGTACGGCTTCCTCAAGTAAATTGGCCACTTGCTGTAACGCAAACTGCCGTTGTTCGGCCGAGCGTCGTTCACGAGCGACCAATAACAACATGGGAAGCGTCATCGAAAACAGGATTCCCAAAAGTAGACAAGTCCCGATCATTTCGATGATTGTGAAACCGCCGCGAGGCTGATGAACTCTCGAATTACGCATATGGGAACAACGGGCAGCGGTTCCTCCCGGATCGCGCAATCCGGAAGGGGCTTGAAGCGCTGCGAAGTATAGTTCACGTCTCATGATCTCTTTCATGCTTTCCTGATATGCCAACGGCCCGATATCCATGGGAGTAAACGTCGATCAACTCAAATCGTTCAGCAACTTGATCAATGGAAGAAACATGGCAATCGCGACAAAACCAACGATCACTGACATTCCGATCAGCAGAATCGGGCGTACAAACTCCATGAATGCCGACACCCGAAACGCCGAACGGCGTTCCAGATTGGTGGCCAAAGTTTCGAGAGCCCAAGGAAGGTTTCCGGTCTGTTCAGCCGTTTCAAGAACCAAGGTTTCCGAATGTTTCAACAGCCCTGCGGCTTGAAGAGTTTGCCAATTGGGGGTTCCTGCTTGAAGAGACTCGACCGCCCATGCCAATCGGTCGCGAAGCCTGATTGGCCCCGGATGTTTCGCAATGGAATGCAAGGCCTGTTCCAGAGGAATTCTTTGTCCCACGCTTTGCGCAACGGCTCGCATCACGTCGGGAGTATACCAGCGAATAAACCAACCTCCGAAAACGGATTGCAACATGACTCGCCATCCGTAGTACTGCGCCATCGAGACGAAAATAAAAATGACGATCGGAATGTAGAAAAGCGGTAGTCCAAAGACATACCAGAAATTGACGACGGCATCTGATAACTGAATCAGTAGAATTGTCGGCTGTGGAAGCTCGGTTCCGAAGTCGTCGAAGATCTTCTTAAACTTCGGAATGATGTAATACATGAGAAACCCGACGATCAGGCACGCGATTGGAATCATGGCTGCGGGATAGATCAGTGCGCCGCCCGAATTCGCAGATTCGTCGTCGTAGATCAGGTCTCGCGTCACTCGAAGCGCCGTTTTACGCAACGTTGCCGGAAGAGACGACGATACGACACCCGCGTGAATCTGCATTGCGGCAGATCGAGGCAACAGACCTTGCGGAACAGCCAGTTCGGTCAGCGGGACGCCGTTTCTCAATCGTTCTGCCATATCAACCAGCAGTCGATGTCGTCGTCCCCATGTCCCTTGTGCATAAGCTTCAATTTCTTCCGAAAGTGGGCGACCTGACTTCACAGCCAGTGCCAGCAGCCAGACGAATTCCACTTGCCTGGCACGGTCTCTGGCGCCTGCGATGCGGATCTCGGCGTCTGCCATCAGGAACGCAAGAAATATCGCCAACAACAACCCTACGAATCCGACGGCACCGGACGTGAATGTCAGAAACACCATCCCGAAAATTGCGATGACAGTCAGGATATAACTGATAAAGTTTAAAGTCCGCCGCCGGTCACCGGTCGCTGTGACCTCGGGTTGAGCGGCTGAAATTGCACGCAGCAAACACGCGATGATCAATGTCGCAAACGGTCCGCACGACAACACAAAAGTAATCGAAGGGTCCACCCGAACCTCCCTCAGTGACAAACTTGTTCCGATTAACGACTTCGTTACTGTGAAAAACTTTCACTAAGACAGATCATTCAGCAATTTGATTAACGGAAGAAATAACGCGATCGTCGTCATTCCAGCAAAGCCCATGACAACGACTAATGCAAATGGCTCAAGGATCGTACTCACCAGTCGAGTGCTGACCGTACATCGCGCGGCGTACAGGTCTGCAAGTCCGCGTAACGCTTCAACAAATGTCCTTTCAGAACTGGCATGACGAAAAACCTGCCTTAACGAGTTCGGCAACCCGGACAGCATTGCGGCCTCATCCGGAGTCGAGCCATGCTCAACATCGTGAGCCATCATCAGGCATTTTCGTTTGAGCCAGCGGTCATCGCTGGCGGCTCCGGCAAACCGTAACGCTTTTGAAAACGGCAGGTTCGCTTCTGTCAAAATTGCCATAATTTGACAGAATTCCGAATAAGTCGCCAATCGAAAGACTGTTCCAAACAGCGGAATGGATGTCGCCCAGCGTTGCATCAGCCCTGATCGACCAAGCAGCAAAAAGAGAATACACAGCCCCAGCGGGATATAGAAAATTGGCGTGCCGACAAGACTCCAGAAATTCACGATGGAATCTGAAAATCGGATCATCACGACTGTCAATCCAGGGAGTTCAGTGCCGAAGTCGTCGAAGATCCGTTTGAATTGCGGGATGATCGTCACGAGAATGAATGAGCAGATCATCGCGCAAAACAAAAAAAGAAAAAGTGGATAGGCCAGCGAAGTCCAAACCTCCCGCCGAAGCCACGAAGCACGTTGGGATTGTTCGACGCTATATTGCATTACGGAATCGAGCTTGCCGGTTTCCAATCCCGCTTCTACCAGTACACTCATTGAATGCGGCAAATGAGTGTCCATATTCCGCATTGCGTCTGCGAGCGGGGTTCCTTGCTCAAGACTTTCGCTCAATTCCACGAGGGCACGCCGAGTTCGTCCTGATCGAGTTTGCTCGGCCAGCGCGCGCAGGCCCGCTTCCAGCGGCAGTCCGGCAGCAACCGCCTGACTGATCTGGCCTGCTACTGCCGGAGAGTTCGCTACCCCCCGGTTGTTTGTCTCATCGTCGTTAGCCACGGTAAATCCCTCAGATCATTTGTTTCTTGTGAACTAAGCTGACCAACTTGTTGTCCTCTCAAATGGAAACATCGGCTGACGGCGATTCTGATAGGGAAGCTGAGTCATATCGGCCACGGTGACTCCGCGAGTATTGACTCGCAGTATGCTGGGACAGACAGATCGATATGCCGCCAGAGGAGCATTGACGCCCTTTGCTACGATGACTTGAAATTGCTTCGGCTCCAGCCCAAACGTTGTGAGTTGCTTTAAGCTGAAAGGAAGCGATCGTTTCGAAGTGACCATCACCGTCAGCCCGTTTTCTGTTGTCAGGATTGCGGTGCGCCCTTGATCGAACTCCGTGAATCCTCCATGACGAACTTCGTTTTCTGTATACCGTCCGTCTTCCAATTGTCGAACGGTTAACTCGGCTTCGAGTGGCGGGCCATGTAGTTCGTCCGTCCGACCACCGATCGAGAATCTTGACCTGTTTCCAATCCCGACTGATTCTGCGGATTGAACTGCTGCGGCATCGTCGATACAGACAAATGCCGGGCCGATCCCTGTTCGATGCAGTTCTCGAGCCAGCCATGTTCCATCTCCTGGCGAACCACCGCCGACATTGTCCCCCATGTCCAACAGGCAAACCGGTCCCGCCAAACCGGCTGCTCGCGCCACGGCATCTTCGACCGACAGAAACGTCCCGGCCAAACCTTCTCGCAGATTCCACATTTCCTGACCAAGTACGTAAGCCAGATTGTGGGCTAACTCGACATTTCCATCAGTAACAACCAGCGATGAAGATCCCATTTCCACGACATCGGCATAGGGAAAACCCAACATCAAACTCGCCGCAAGAACTCCGTCACGACCTCGCACCGCATCGAAGCGTTCCGCGAGTTCTTTACACGGGGATTCCGAAGTACATTGGCGTTCAATGTTGATTGCCATGGGTGGAAAACATGCGGCCTGCACCGGTCGGATCTCACCCTTTAATGTTCTAATCATTAATTCTGCCGCTTCAAAACCCCGGTTTTCCTGATCGACATGAGGGTTTGTCCGGTAGCTGACCAGCGCGTCTGTCGCAGCGACCATCTCGGCCGACAAATTCCCGTGTGGATCGAGTGTCCCGATAATCGGCATCTTCGGACCGACAACCGATCGAACTTTTGACAGCCATGCACCGTCAGCATCCGGAAATAACCGGGAAACCGTGGCGCCATGCGGTGCGACGAGAAGTCCTTCCAGTTGGCCGGCGCAATTCAACTGATTCAGCATTTGCTGCATGAGCGATTCGAACGCGTCTGGTTCAATTGTTCCATACGGTAATGCTCGAGCGGCAAACAACGGTACAGCTTCGAACTCCGAGTGTGCCAATCCATCCAAGAATCCACGAATTTCGTGATGAGCATTGGCAAATTGAGTTCGGATCGCTTCGCCAACCAGCAACAAATCTTGCTGGAAATGACCCAGTGTCGTCGTCCCCGGAAGAAATGTATTCGACTCTTGAATCAGTGCAAGAATGCCGACGCGAGGCATGGTGAATCTTCAGTTTTGGGGGGATGCGAATGAATACCAGTCATGAGTTCCGCCTGCCGAACGGCAGTCAGGCGATGAACTAAAGACAGTATGCCTGAAGTCGAGCGGAAAAGAAAGTGTCTAAAAACTGAATTGACGGGAATTTTCTTGGAAATTCGCCACAATTCGTCGTTTATCAGGGCGGAATCTGTTGGGACAATCAATACCGCGAAGAAAATTTTTCTTCCATGTGATGACACCTGGGTGATCTGATAGGATCGAACTCGCCAAGCCAGGAAGTGAATGGCGACAGATGAATAATTCGCCGACTTCAGTATGGCGACGTGTTATCAACTAGCTGACTTTTGGTTGTTGATTCCGTTGTGTCCTGCCTGCCAAGTGCCGTTTTCAATGCTGCATGACATTTATCATCTGTCGATTTTAATCGGCTGCATGGCGTTAATGATGACGCTGGTGGTTTGGGGGAAAAGCATTTTCGTTGTGGCCCCCCTTTGTGCCCTGATCGCTGTGACATTCAGTGGCGCGGACCCCGTCGCACAGATGAACGATGCGTACATGACCGGGTTCGCGGATTACATGAAACGCTTCTATCTCATCTTTGCTCTCGGAGCCGTCTTCGGAAAAATAATGGACGAATCGGGAGCTGCCGTGTCGATCGCCCGCACCGTCAGCCAACGGTTGGGGAAGGATCGAGCTTGTCTGGCAGTTGTCTTGGCATGCGCTGTTCTGACATATGGCGGAGTTTCGTTGTTCGTTGTCGGGTTCTCTGTTTACCCACTTGCCGTGCATCTGTTCCGGTCGGCGAATCTCCCTCGACGGTTTATTCCGGCGGCGATTGCTTTTGGATCAATCACATTCACAATGACGTCAGCAGGCTCTCCAGAAATCCAGAATCTGATCCCAATCAAATATCTTGTCGACTCGACGACCGGCCAGTCTTTGACTGACGCCCGAGCCGGGTGGCCCGTGAGTTTGATCGTCGCATTGTTGATGTTTTCACTTGGACAGTGGTATCTCGAACGTGCGATTCGGCACGACATTAAAGCGGGCATTGGCTTTGATGCACGTGATACGGACCGTGTTCAAACAACGGACGCTGCTGGACCTCCCATCCTCATCGCCATTCTGCCTTTGATTGTGACTATTCTGGCACTCAACCTGCTTCCTGCCTTGTGTCATTCGTTTGCCTCAATGTGGCTCTCGTCGAAACATTCCCCGACATTGCACGCGATCTTCAGTCGATTTCCCGAGGATGGAACACTCGCCATCTTTCTGGGTGTGGTCGCCGGAACCCTCGTGATGCGACGCCGACTCATTGACGTCTGGAAGTGCTTTGGTGACGGCTTCTTCAATGGGTTGCTGGCGGTGGGATCAACGAGCGCCGTTGTCGGATTCGGTGCCGCAATAAAAACACTGCCGGCGTTTCTACTTGTCGTGAACTGGGTGACTCAAATACCTGGCGATCCATTGATTGGTGCGGCGATCGCCGTGGCTGTGATCGCCGCTATTGCTGGTTCCGCTTCCGGCGGACAGGCGATTGCTTTACCTGTGATCAAGCCGATCTACGTTGATCAACTTGGCGTCGCTCCACGTGCCTTGCATCGGATCGTGGCAATCTCGTCCGGGACGTTAGACTCACTTCCAGCGAATGGTTACGTCGTGATGTTAATCCATAACATTTGCGGCGAGACTCATTCACGCGCCTACGGTCCCATCTTCGTGACGACTGTACTGATTCCTGCTGTTGGTACCGCAGTCGCCATAGCCCTCTTTAACTGCTTCCCGCAATGGGGATGAAGACGTATCTGTGACACTGCTTAAGAATCTTGGGAGACGCAGTTTCCTTTTCTTCCTCGTCTTCTATCAGCCAAAGATCACATTTTAAGCGAACAACGTCTCTGTCATCCCTCCAGGATGAGATTTTCAGCACTGAATCTGGTGGTTCAGTGCTGTCGCTGGCGCTCTACGGACCGGTGCCAGTCTAACGATTCTACTTATCGAGGTGAGGCAGCTTCTTCATCGGGGCACCAGCCGCGTACCCATCACTCGCCCCCTTGACCGCCGGGTTTGACTCGGCCGATAGCGCTACGTCATCCGGCGTCAGGCTTGAAAACGATTTGTCTGGCGTATTGACGACTTTCAAGTTGATCGACTGCACACCTTCATAATTCCGAGAGAAAGACTTCCACTGACTCTGATCAAACGGCGGAAAATTGCCTGTCAATTGCGATGTTGAGATATCAAGAAATGTTTCGATATTATTGTAAAAGTTGAGGTCCCCTTTCCAGGAGAACGACTGTTCAAAGTCCATGAATTCAGCCAGTCCACGCATGGAAATTAATGGTCGATTCGGCCCGCATGAAATCACGTTATTTCGCGCGTCGACAAAAATCGTTGGCAATTTCTCGGTTAATCCTCCCATCCCATCAACCGATAAAAGGCTTTGGCCGAGCAGGCACGTCACGTGTTCCAATCCCAGCGAAATACTCTCTTTCTCCATTCCAACAGGGTTCATGACGAGCTTCAGTTGCAAAAGATTGCCGTCCACACCAACCACAGAATCCTTCAATTCAAACCTTGCTGGAACAGGGTCACGCAGAACAATGAAATCACAAACTCCGCGGACAAAACTCTCTGTTAACAACAGTTCGGGTGGAATCACGGGCATCCCGTTTTTTCTCAATCCCATCCCGTCCAGTCCCTGTCCGACCGGCGCTCGTTGCTCGACCACACAAGCCGCCTTGTTATGAGGGTTTGTGATCGTGATCGTCACCCCCTTCAATTGAACTTTTTCTGGTCGTTCCAGCGAGAACATCGCCCACCGATCAGAACTCACCCGATTAGGGACGACCATCACCAGATCGACGTTGACGAATTCGAGCAATCCGCCGGCCACCGTGATCATGTGTGGCTGTGCCCCGTCGGCTGCGAACTCGTTCGGAGCAAACAGGATTGTCGGCCGATAGCCTTCGGCAGCACGAATGATTAGTTTCTTGTTGGGTAATCGAATCGGACGTTCGGCTTCGCGAATTCCGTTATACCGCAGTTCAATCGTACTGCCGACTTCGGCAGCTTCCGTACACGCGGCCTCAAGGCTCGCATATGACTTGCCATTCTTGATCTGAATGGCAGGAATCGATTCGGCTGGTGGCACGATGATTTTGTCAGCCGTCAACAACGACTTCGGCTTATCGGATGTCGTGACAGGCTCGGGTATGTTTGAACTGATTGTCGGTGGAAGCGGTACGAAACTTACCGCAACCTTTTCCGAAGTTCCGGGTCACGTTTCCTGATTCAAAAAATCCGGCGGAATCACAGAAACCTTCGGATCGTCCGACGGTCGAGATGTCGTTTCACGAGCTTTGGACTGTTGTTCTGCGACAGACGCGGTTCGTTCCGGACCCACATTCTCCAGCGGAAAAGGCTCCGACGGAAGTCGCTTGTTCTGAACGGTATTCGGCGGAAAAACGATGCGTGAAAAATCGGGATAGAACTGAACGGCAGCCACTAGCAGACATAACGCACATGTTGTTGCGACCCATCCAAAGTTGTTCTGCCAGAATGGGGGTTTAAATCGAGTTGCTGTCAACCAGACCTGGCCATCGATCGGTACCGCTCCCGCGCCAAGACTGCGAGCCACGATCAACAAATCCCGCAGCAAATCACCGGGCGATGCGTAACGCCGCGCCGGCAGACTCGCCATCATTTTACGGACGACATGCGACAACATGGGTGTCACGCGCCGGTTCTTTTTCGCAGGATCTGGCGGATCTTTGTCCTGGTGATCCAAGAGCTTTTGAAGAGCCGTTCCTTCGGGGTAAGGTGGCTCGCCCGTCAACATGTGATAGAGCGTGCAACCGAGCGAGTAAATGTCGCTGCGAACATCGACGCTATGCGGATCGCGGGCCTGCTCGGGCGAAATATAGTCGAACGTTCCCAATGTCGTTCCAGGGATCGTCAGTTCAAATGATGACTCTAACGACGTTTTTCTCGCCAACCCCAAATCGACGAGCTTCGCGCGCCCGAAAGGCGTGATCAAAACGTTTGATGGCTTGATGTCACGGTGAATCACACCGGCAGTGGAGGTATGGTTCAATGCCGCAGTCAACTGAATCGCATAATTGACGGCCTCGGCCGGTTCAAGCCAGCCTTTCGATCGAATCAAATCTCGAAGATTCTGGCCAGGAACATATTCGTAAGCAATGTAGTGCAGCCCGGATTCTTCACCAGAATAAAAGACGCGGGCAATGTTGTCGTGATCCAGTCTTGCGGCCGCCTGAGCTTCGTTCTGAAACCGCTGTACGGAGGTCTGATCAAGCGCAAGCGACGGAGCCAGCACTTTTAACGCGACATCCCGCTTGAGACGTTCGTCTGAGGCAAGAAATACGCTACCCATCCCCCCAACACCGATCCGCTTCTGGATCGTAAAATGACCAATCGTAATTCCTGCTACATTTTCCGCATCGTGGGTGGTCGGAAAAAGACGAGGAACAAAGCTGTTTCCGTTCTCCGAGATCTCACCGGAAAGCCCACTCGATGGCATTACCCGGGGGTTGGTGATCACCGTTTCTGGACCCGCACCTTTGCCCGAGCGCCACAAATAACCAAACCCTGATCCGGTACCACTACCGGATTCAGACTTCGGTTGATTCAGGCTGCTGGACATGATGCCCGCCAGGGAAAAAATTCGTTATATTCGTTAAAAAAGTGAATCTCAAAAATTCCGACGTGATTCTGATCATGAGACGCCAAAAGGGTTCCAACGGAGCTTACGCTCAATTAACCGAACAAACTTTGGCAAAACATAAAACGCGAGGTTCCTCAAGATGTGATGCGGGAATCCAAATGATGCTGAAGAAATTCAGCAATCTGAAAATTGAGAACGATGTTGCTGAGATCCGAGAATCTCATTTTGTATTGTTAAACGTGTCTCGTATTCTGACCATAGGGAATACCGAACTCGACCCAATTTGACGAAGAATCAACCACCGAAGAGTCAACCACTGATGCCTCGGTTTACCACCTCAGACACATCCTTTTGAATTGCGTTCAGATATTTTTCCAATGATTCGACCAAACCGCCCGTAAACCGGTCGCTTTCAACCACGGCAGAAACATAGCTTCGAATTGTCACATCGGCAACCGGCGGTGTCCCGGATGCCGGATCATGTTGGCGGCTTAACTTCTTAAGCTCATGAACTTTCGGTATAAATCCCAACTCTAGATGTTCAGCTAATTCACGGAGTACATGCTCGGCATCACGAAGCTTTTCGCGGAGCGTCAATTGATCAATGGAGGAACTCATGAAAGGTTCTTGTCAAACGAGTTCGATAGCGAAATGATGACCTATTAGACCGTTCCCTCATGTCAATCGTCAAGACGGATTGGACTTTCTGGAGTGTCGACGATGAAAATCCTCATTCTTGCCGATATTCATGCGAACTCGATCGCACTGCAATCCATTCAAGAAAAATTCGATGTCTGCCTGTTTTTAGGCGATCTGGTCGAATACGGAGTCGATCCGATTCCCTGCATTGACTGGGTGCGAACGCATGCAACCGGAGCGATACGCGGAAACCATGATCACTCCGTTGCTCAACGAGTTCCCCCACCGTTCGGAACCGGTTTTCGTAAACTGGCCGGGGCGACCCGACAACTTCACTGGAACATACTTCGCCCTTCACATCTGAAGTATCTGACTCAATTGCCTGTGACTCAGAACCTGGTGATCGACGGATTGCGATTTCACCTGGTCCACGCAACACCGCGCGACCCGATGGATGAATATCTTGCGGCCGATGCTGAGGGGTGGCAACGCCGGTTGACCAATTTCGATGTCGATTTCGTCTGTGTCGGACACACCCACATTCCCTTTCATCTCGATCTGGGGACTTGCCAGGTCTTAAATCCAGGGAGTGTCGGGCAACCACGAGACGGTGACCCGCGAGCCGCCTACGCGATCATCGAAAATGGTCGAGTCGAGTTAAAGCGGATTGAATACGATGTCGAAGCGGCCGTCAGACAATTGCAAAATAGCGGGATCGATCAAGAATTGATCGACCTCGCTTCGCAAACGTTGAGGACTGGCGGTCGCCCTAAAGCAACATCGTGACAATTACCCTTCCTTTGAGGCCTTTATCACGCCGCCTGACTGAAACTGTGCAAAGGTTTCTGCAAACAAAGCGGCTAACTTTTTAGCACTCGCTTCATACGCAGCGCGATCGGACCATGCTTTACTCGGATCAAGAATCTCACTTGGCACATTCGAACACCGCGTGATCACGTTCAGCCCGAAGATCGGGTCGACATGAGTCGGTGCGTCTTTGAGTTCACCCGAATGAATCGCATCGATAATCGATCGCGTATACGCCAGCTTCATTCGTGAACCGGTTCCGTACGCACCACCGCTCCAGCCTGTGTTGACCAGCCAGACTTTGGCATTGTGGGTTCGAATTCGTTCCGCCAGCAGGTCGGCATACTTCTGCGGATGCCAGACAAGAAATGGACCACCGAAACAGGGGGAGAACGTGGCCTGAGGTTCTTTTACACCGACTTCAGTACCGGCGATCTTCGCCGTGTAGCCGTTCACAAAGTGGAACATCGCCTGTTCTGGAGTCAGGCGACTGACAGGAGGCAATACACCGAACGCATCGCATGTCAAAAAGATGACGTCTGTCGGATGACCTGCAACACACGGAATTTTTGCATTCGTCACGTACTCGATGGGATAAGCCCCGCGAGTATTCTGCGTGATCGACGAATTATTGAAATCAACGTGATGATGCGCGTCGTCATAGACGACATTTTCCAGTACGGCACCGTAGCGCAGGGCCTGGAAAATCTCAGGTTCGGACTCACGTGAAAGATAAATCGCTTTCGCGTAACAGCCCCCTTCAATGTTGAAAATCCCTTCGTTCGACCAGCAATGTTCGTCGTCACCAATCAACGATCGACGCGGATCTGCCGAGAGGGTGGTTTTTCCCGTTCCCGATAGACCGAACAGAATCGAAGATTGCCCCGTCACCCGATCGGCCGTCGCGGAACAATGCATCGACAAGACACCCCGCTTGGGCATCAGATAATTCATGATGGTGAAGATCCCCTTCTTCATCTCACCGGCATACTCGGTGCCGAGAATGACGACTTCACCATTTTCAAAGCTGACATCAACGCTGGTCGTGGATGTCATGCCCGTCGTATATCGATTGGCCGGGAATCGACCGGCGTTGTAGATCACGAAGTCAGGCTTGCCAAAGGTCTCCAACTGTTCGTCCGTCGGACGAATCAGCATCTGATGCATAAACAACGCATGGTAAGGCCGCGAACAGATGACGCGAACTTTAATCTGATACCGAGGGTCCCAGCCGGCAAATGCATCCACCACATACAGACGGTCACGCGTGTTGAGATAGTCCTTCGCCCGCTCGCGATTGATCGAGAAGGTGGCATCGTCTAACGGAAAATTGACCGGTCCCCACCAGATGTCATCCGACGAGGCCGAGTTCTTCACCAGCCGTTTATCTTGCGGCGACCGTCCAGTCTTCTCACCCGAATAGGCAATCAGTGCTCCAGAATTGGAGATGCGTGTCCCCGGTTCATACCGGATCGCTTCTTCATACAACTGTGAAGGGTCAGCATTGCGCAAAATCGTCTGCACATTTAATCCATGTACAGACAAATCAAATTTCGACATCAGTCTCTCCTGAGAGCCCAAGTACTCCTACGATCCATCCGAGCGCGCTCCAAGATGATAACAGATCACCGAAAGATCATCCTCCCTCAGAATAAGACCGATTCTTTCTTCTGTTCCTTTCTTCGAAGCATCGGCTTCAGCCAGTGTGCCGCAACGTAGCGTCGGCTTCCAGCCGACACACACAACTTGCCCGCAAACCCAAATCAATCCGACTTCTTCACCATCAAGCAATCATGCAAATAATTCGTCATCAGCGAATAGAAATGCAAAACCGTATTCTTACCTTCATTGATCGCATGCGACCGCGCCGGATAAGGCAGTACGGTGAATCGCTTATTATTTGCGATCAGCTCGTTGATCAGCATTTCCGTCCCCTGATAGTGACCGTTATCGTCTCCGGTTC
>JBAXBD010000097.1:0-12992 GCA_037142165.1 Schlesneria sp.
GAGCTCCTTGATTGCCGTTGACGGCCACGCGTCAAAAGTCGTTTTTTAGGGAATAACCAACCCCGTATCTTCACTAACCAGCGGTTTTTCGCTGTGCTGAATGCGGGTGATCCGACAGCCCCTTGTGCGATTCCAGGCCGCGAATCAGTAGCTTGCGGTGCTTTTGTTCGAAGTCCATCTCAAGCTCGTGAAGCTTTTCCATCACCGTGTGGTCGACCAGTCGCGTCTCTGACAAATCAAGAACGACAGATCGGTTTGGGTTGATCGATAGAAGCTTTCTGCGAAGTCCGATCCATGTGCTGAACACGGCTGAGTTCTTGACGCGAACCAGTGTCGTTGCGCTGTCGGGCTCAGTGGTCTCAATGTTAGGTGTGAACAATGACCCGATCGGTGCTCCGTTCCAGATGTGGAACGCTGCTTTGACCGCGATGCCGATGCCGACACCGATCAAGAGGTCGGTGGCGAGAACTCCCAGGATTGTCGCGACAAAGATGGCAAGCTGCTCGCGACCGACTTTGTACATGTGAATGAACTCGTTCGGCGAAGCCAGTCGATATCCTGTAAAGACCAGCATGGCCGCGAGCGACGCATTCGGAATCATCTTGATCAGGCCGGGGAGCATGGAAACGAACAGCAGCAGAAACAGGCCGTGAAACAGGTTGGCAAAGCGACTGCGAGCGCCGTTATCGATGTTGGCTTTGCTGCGTACGATCTCGGAAATCATCGGAAGTCCACCGACGCATGAAGTGAGCGTGTTGGCCAGGCCAATACCAAGCAGGTCGCGGTTATAGTCGGTCTTCCGGCGATAGGGGTCGAGCAAGTCAACCGCCTTCGCACTGAGCAGCGATTCCAGTGTGCCGATCAACGAGAACATCACGACATACTGCAGCGCATGATAAAGGTGGTCCCTGCTGAACGCTCCGGGAAAGTTGGGGAATGCAATCCCCTGACGAATGTCATTGGGTACATTCACGAATGCCGTCGGATCCAATTTGGAGGCGAAGACAAAGCCAAGCAGAATTCCCGTGCCGACAACAATCAATTGAGCTGGAACTTTCTTAAGCCATTCCAGCTTTTTGGGAAGTACCGCCCAGAGGACCATGATTCCCAAACATGTCAGTCCGATCGTCGCGATCTCTGGCTTCATGTGCTGGATGGCTTCTGGAATTGCCTCGATCACCTTCAGCGGTTCTTTTTCCTTCGTCGGACTTCCGATCATGGCATGGAATTGCTTGGATGCAATCATGATTCCAATCGAAGCGAGCATTCCATGAACAGCAGCCGTGGGAAAAAATTCGCTCAGGATCCCCGATCGAACGATTGCCAGACCAATCTGAACCAACCCGGCAACGACGCCTACCGCCAATGCCATCTGATAGGCGCGATAATCGGCAACCTGATCTTCTCCACCCGTAAACCCAAATCCATCGACACAACCCAGCACGATGACAATCAGGCCGGCTGCCGGACCTTTGATGGTGAGTTCTGAGTTACTGAACCAGGGGACGAACAGACCACCAATAATCGCAGTGAAAATCCCTGCGATCGGTGGATACCCGCTTGCTTTCGCAATACCCAGACAAAGCGGCATCGCGATCAGGAAGACCAGGAATCCCGATTTGATGTCGGCCGAAAAGTTTTCGCGGAATCCAGAAAGGCCGGGCTTGGGAATGGATTTACTGGCGTGCGACATGGTTGCTGTTCTTTCCGTTCGGACGAGGCCATCGATAAAAATCGAGTCCTGTTGAACTCACACGCAAGGTGCAAAACGATTGTCGCGTGTTCCTGAGACGGCGTAAGCCCACAATTGGCTGAAAAGCTCTTAAGTATCGACGGGAGAATTAGTTCAGAGTACCCATCCATGCATGGGATGGGAATGAAGTTCGATCCTCGTTCGGTCGAGGAATTGAGGAAAGGTTGAGAATCCCTGGGAAAAGTTGTCCGTTTTTGTCGTGTGGGGTTTCGCGAGAAGAAATCGCTTTGGTTCACGGGCTAAAGCACATGCTAAGGATTGCACTATCGCCAATTTCAATCGGAGCGTGTTAAATTCCCAAGAGATTTCGAACGGCTTCAAAGGGCCAACCTGACCAGATCCCCCAGGCGATAATCACCAGGTGGACGAACACGGTGAACCAGAACACCAGGCGAAAGCTGACTTTGAGAGTTTTATGTCGAAACAGGCGTTGTGCGAGGTGTGCCCCTGGCCAGCCGCCGAGAATGCTTAAAACATGAAGTGTTCGCTCGGAAATTCGTGGCTGCTTTTTCACAGCTCGTTGTTTATCGATTCCGTACATCACAAAAGCGATTGCACTGCATGCGACAGTCAGCAGGAGATAAATCGCAAAAAAGGCAGAGACTTTTGCGCTTTCACGGGCCAGTGCAAGAATCAGCAGCGCCGTTGTTCCCATAAGCCAAAAAAAGGCGGCGGTCGTAAACCAGCGCTGGATCCATGCAAATGGGTTCAGTCGATTTGTCCACGAACGTCCCACGGGAATCTTCCTTTCGCAGTTTCAACTTTCTAAACAGTCTCACAACAACAATTCAGCGTGATACTTGCAAATGCGTTGAGCCACCAATTTCATTAAACGTTTTCTGTCGAGAAAAGGATCACTGATCAGCAAAGTCAAATGCAAGCACTTACCGAACTTTAGTCAAAGTGCCAAAGTTCGTTCACAATTCTTCAGTACCGTGACAAAATTCACGGGGCACTTTTGAATCTCACCGTCACTGCTCCTTGATTATCGGCAATTTCACACCAGTCGTCCCGACAACGAAGAAACAAATTCCCATCCATCTTTGCTTCGTACTCACCGACCGCCCCAAGATCAAACGGTTCAGAGAGCCGATAGTCGGTAAACAGCACACCCACCAGTCGACCATGACCATTCTCGTCACCATCTGGCCCTACTTTCGGATCCCCTTTGCGAAGCTCCCATTCACCAGTCGCCGTGTACGAGATTTTATCTCCTTCTTTGACCATCACTCGCGACGCTTGCCAGCCTCGGTTTGCGACGACCTTAACCTGAGGGGTCGCACTTCCCTTTGGTCGTTGAAATTTTGCCTTCCAATCCCACGCGCACAGGTCGCTGCGATACCCCTGATTCATATGCTTCAGAAAGAACAGATATTCAAACGAGATTTCTTTTGCCATCGGACCATAGACATCTTCAAAACTTGTCCGATGGTCATTCATTAATGCCATACCCAGTGGTTTGAACCGGGGGGCATAGTTCGGGTTGGTCGATAACAATTGGCAGAGCGCCCATCTCCATGCATAATTCTGCCAATTATCGCCGGTCTTCTGTCCTGGTGCCGTGATCTCGATTAAATCTTTAGGTTGCGAGTTCTTAAGGTATTTCATGACTTCATCATGAATCTGGATGCTGTCATCCTTTTCCCGCCAGTATTGACCGAGTTCAGCCATCCCTTCAGCGTACCAGGTCGGACCCGTGCGCCCAAAGTTCTGATGGCAATAGGCATGAATTGCTTCATGCTGCGGGACACCACGCTCAGAAACGGCCCACACGATCGATTTTGCCGCTGCAATCTGCTTTTCGCCCAGGCCATTATGCTGTGTCAAAGTGGCGCTGATTGTGATCCCCCCGTCATCCAAAATGCTGTTCATCGCTTCTTTGGGAATCGAATTGACGGGCCATCGCTTTTTATCGTGAATAACGTTCATTTCGATGATTTGCGAGTTCGGCTTCCCGTAATACTTTGAAACACGAGCCAGCATCTTTTCGAGACGATCAAGTAATTCATTCGCTGCGTCGGCAGAAAGGTCTGTCCGTAAGGCAAAGTTATTTGACGAGTATTCTTTAATGCCTCCGGGTAATTGATCGCCAGAGCCCTTTGATTTCGTGTTCAGCTTGCCAGGATTGATGTTCTTAGAAGATTGAGAAAGTGACTCAGGCGTGCTGATCATTAAAAAACAACAGACGCCTAGACAGAGCACCAATGCTCGATGCAAGCCGCTCATGGAATGTTTCCTTTGATCGCGAAAGTTTTCGCACCTGATTGTACCGATGTCATGAAGAATTTGCCTGCAATTGATTCATAAGCTGATGAATGCGTAAGCATCGAAGCTGAAGCAAAACTGAATTCCTCCTTAAGTCTCGGCGATTCAATCTTCGCTTCATGTTGGGGTACTACAATTGCGGTGATAGATCGAATGTTGACGGTAACGGGTCAGAGCGACCTGTTGGGAACGTTCTCCGGAAACAAGGGTTGATCTGATTAGCGGGCTACCACTGATCGAGAGAATGTGCTCTGAGACGAATGAAATTTTCGAAAGGATTTAAAATGAATTTAATGCTCGCTTACTTTGATCCGACTGCGGGAAGCTTGTTGCTGCAAGCGTTGGTGGGTGGGTTTGGCGGAATTATGGTTGTTGGGCGATACCTATGGATGCAATTACGCGGACAAGAACAAACTCAAGTGGTTCTTTCGCAATCACAGGAAATTCCGATTCCAAGCCAGTACCGTTCGCGGTGAACTTTGATTCCGGTTCGTTTCGTGATCGCTCAGCCCGCGTCTTCACGTCAGGCGAGTAGGTTGACCGCGCGTTGTCCACCGAGGCCTACACAATCTGGCAAAAGGTCTCGGACGAGCCGTTCTTTCAGCAAAGAAGTCTGAACGGCCAGATTGTCGGGACTGAAGAGCTATCCGCAGACGAGCGAAAAAAGTTTCTGCTTCCGGGTAGCGTTGCGGCTGTATTAAAGCATGAGCGAATACCGTTCATTTCGTATCCCTACGAATGGTCATTCGCAATGCTGCGCCGGGCAGCGCTGATCCACCTGGAAATTCTGACTGATGCTGTTTCTTCCGGGCTGATTCTGAAAGATGCTTCCCCCTACAACGTGCAGTTTCGTGGTTCTCAACCAGTATTTATCGATATCGGATCGTTTACTCCGTTGGTCCCTGGCGAGCCGTGGCTGGCTTATCGTCAGTTCTGTGAACTGATGCTTTTTCCACTGTTGCTTCAGGCGTATCGCGGGGTCGACTTTCAAACGATCTTGCGATCTCAACTGGAAGGAATTCCGGCGCGTCAATTTATCCAGTGGATGCGATGGACCGATCTGTTTCGACCAGGTGTCTTCACAAATGGCTGGCTTCAAGCCGTTCTGGAAAAAAAGACCCAGGCAACACCAACCAGTACTGTCCGCGATCTTCAGTCGAGCGGATTCAATTTCCAATTCATCGAGCGGATGTTGAAGAATCTCAAGCGAATCATTGAACGACTCAAATGGGTTCCCCGAAAGACCCAATGGACTTCGTATAACGATACGCTTTCGCATGTGGCCGATGACGGCCAGGCCAAATCCGAGTTCGTTCATCAGGTCTGTCAGACGAGGCACCGTCGGCTGGTTTGGGATCTTGGATGCAATGATGGCCGATACTCGAAAATCGCAAGTCAACAGGCATCGACGGTCATTGCAATGGACCAGGATCACGCCTGTGTTGAGCGTTTATTTCATTCTTCATTCGAATCGCGATTGAATATCCTGCCTCTTTGCATTGACCTGGCAAACACATCGCCCGCCCAGGGTTGGCGCGGTCATGAACGAAAACGACTCGAAGACCGAGGTCGCCCGGATCTCGTGATTTGTCTTGGAATCATTCATCACATGGTGCTGGCGGCAAACATCCCGCTTCCTGACGTGGTCGACTGGCTGGCAAGCTTAGGTGGTGAACTGATCCTGGAATTCCCTTCCAAGCAGGATGCCATGGTCCGGGCACTGCTCAGGAATAAACGCGACCAATACGAGGATTATTCTCTCGAACACCTGGAATCCGAACTGCAAAAGCATTTCCGCATCCAACAGCGGCAGTCGCTTCCATCCGGGGAACGAACGCTGTTACACGGCATTCCTCGTCATTCTGCGTAAATGGAAGCGTATTCAATGCCGCAGATTTCGGCAAAACCACAGCCCACCATGAAAGCGAGCGAAAAGGAACGTACGTTACATCTCTTTACGCTTTGTGCTTTTGCCGTCACACAGCCGCTTTTGGAAGCACTCTCTCATCAGACGGTCTATCTTCACGATCAGCAGTTTGGTTGGATTGAAATCGGCCTGCTGCTCGTTGTGCTGATGATTGTTGTGCCGCTTGGCTTTGTCGGTGCTGACAAGGTTTTCCGACGGTTATCAATCATGTTTTACGGCCGGGGTCACAACACCGTGATGATTGTCCTGATGTCCCTTCTGATATTATCTCTCATCAGACCGTACATCCCGGACAATCGACTAACCTTGATCGGACTCACGGGGGTCATTGCGCCTGCGACAGCACTGGGCTGCTCATGTCTGCTTGCGTCGGCTTATGAACGGCGGCAGTGGCTGAGATCCTGGCTGACGCTGACATCCATAGGCATTGTTCTTTCACCCGCCCTCTTTCTGATGAATTACGAACGAAGCCGGTTGAAAGAGACTCCGGTCGAAGCCACTGTCCCTGTGAAAAACCCTGTTCCGATTGTGTTCATCATATTTGACGAACTCAGCGCAAACACTCTGGTGAATGAACAGTTAGAGATCGATTCCCGGCGATTTCCCCAATTCGCGCGACTTGCCAGCATTTCGACATGGTATCGCAATGCGACGACCGTCAGCCCTCGAACGGAATTTGCGGTTCCAGCAATCTTGTCCGGCCGTTTTCCTGCCCGCGAGGCACCAGCAATGGCGGCTGACTATCCAGGAAATCTTTTTCAACTGATTGAAGCAACCAAATCGTTCGAGATGGTCGTGTTTGAACCGGTCACGCGACTCTGTCCGCTTTCGGTCTTACAAACGCGAACGCCTGAGCAATCCCTCAAGAAGAAATGCTGGAACCTCTTTGCTGCTCTTGTGACGGTTTATCCCCGTTTGATCTTTTCAAGTGACACACCTGTCTGGTTTCCGGAAATGCCCCGACAATGGTTTGGTATTCCGCCAGAGGAGGTTCTTTTAGCCAAATTGGACGAAACCAAAACTGGATTAATCCGCTATTCCAGTACTGAAGAGCGCGATCATCAACAGAAACATTTTCTCAAGTTTTTATGTCCGTCCGAGATACCGAGATTTTGCTTTTTTCATACAGTTTTACCGCACTATCCATGGACCTATCTCGCCTCCGGCGAACAATATCAATCGGAATTCGGAGCCCCACCCTCCCCTGCTGGTGCTCACGGTGAATTAGGTGAGAATTGGGATAACGATCCGCCAACGGTGATTCGAAATGAATTCCGGTATCGCCAGCAGGTCGGCTATGTCGACCGATTCATCGGTCAGGTGCTGGATCGATTGAAAGAAACAGATCTACTGGATCGTTGTCTGTTGATTGTGACTGCCGATCACGGCGTTTCGTTTCACCCTGGCCATTCAAGACGTCTTCCCGACGCAGACAATCTATCTGATATCATGAACGTCCCGATGTTCGTGAAGCTGCCGGGACAGTTAATCGGTACAACGGACGACCGAAACATCGAATCGGTTGATCTGCTGCCAACCATCGCGGAAGTGATCGGTGTTCCGCTTCCAGAGCCGATTGATGGGACATCGGTATCGGACGACGTTCGTCGCCCCCGAAAGACGCTCTATTACCACGGTTCAATGACCGTCTGCGAACCCGATGTACCTGGGCGGTTAAATTCGATAAGACGTCAACAGATTCTTTATGGAAATCAGGGACTCGACTGGATGCCCTCAGTGGCGACATCTCATCCTGATTGGCACGGGCGTTCGATCAAAGGCTTTATCATTGATGAGCAAACGGTCCCGGTCGAATTCATCGAGGCGCAAGACCAAAATAATAGAAACGCGTATTCTTCGGACTTGGAAATCGTGCCCCGTTTTATCAGCGGAATTCTCGATGCCGATGATCTTTCCACCGTTCCCGCCGAAATGATTCTCGTCATCGATGGGATTATCCGAGACACGAGTAAGACTTCTCTGATCATGTATAAGAAACAACGGTTCGAGTTTTTGATCACGGAATCGATGGCACCCGGTTCGGTAGGAAAAGTCGAATTGTTCGTGGTGGATTCAAAACAATCAAACGTCAGGCTTCGGCGGTTGAGAGTGAAAGATCAACTTCCCGAGAATTAGTGGTACGGGATGTTCATCAGAATTTCATTCCGATCAATCTTCCTTGTTGGCATCGAGTACAGACAAGAATGCCTTTTGCGGGATTTCGACCTGCCCGAACTGCTTCATCCGCTTCTTGCCTTCTTTTTGCTTTTCCAGCAATTTTCGTTTGCGGCTGATGTCGCCACCGTAACATTTGGCAGTCACGTCTTTTCGTACGGCAGAAATCGTTTCGCGAGCGATAATTCGTGCACTGAGTGCCGCCTGGATCGGGATCTCGAACTGATGTCGCGAGATCTCTTCTTTCAGCTTCTTGCAAAGCGCTCGACCTCGGCGTTCCGCTTGCGCCCTGTGGACGATACAGGCCAATGCATCGACTTTTTCGCCTTTGACCAGAATATCCATTTTCACGAGGTCTGCCGGACGATAGCCGATTACTTCGTAATTCATCGTGCCATAACCGGCCGTGATACTTTTTAACTTGTCGTACATATCGAAGACGATTTCAGCGAGCGGCAATTCATAAATGACTTGAGCTCGTTTCGGCCCCAGGAATTCGGTCGTCTTGTAGACACCTCGCCGATCGGCGCAAAGTTGCATGATCGGCCCGATCCGGTCGGAGGGAAGAATGAACACAACCTTGGCAATTGGTTCACCGAATTCTTCGATACTGCCGCCATCCGGGACCTGTTGAGGATTGTCGACGAACTGTGTTTCACCGTTTCGCAACTTCAATTGGTATGTCACGTTGGGTGCCGTCTGGATCAGATCGACGTTGGCTTCTTCTTCGAGTCGCTGCTGGATGATCTCCATATGCAACATTCCGAGGAATCCGCAACGGAAGCCGAAACCGAGTGCCTCAGACGTGTCTGGAGCAAATGAGAAACTGGCATCATTGAGACTCATCTTCTGCAGTTCTTCGCGCAGCCGTTCGAAGTCGGTCGCGTCGATGGGATACATCCCGCAAAAGACCATTTGTTGCGGGATTTCGTAGCCTGGCAGAGGGGTCGGTGTCCGGTTGTGGAAGTCGGTGACCGTATCACCGACGTGCACATTACCCAATACTTTGATGCCCGTAACGATGTAACCAACTTGTCCCGGGCCAAGTTCTTCGCAGGCCACCATATCGGGGCGGAACTGGCCGAGTTCCAGAACTTCGTGCGAAGTCCCCGCCTTCATGAAATAGACTTTCTGGCCTTTACAGATTGAGCCTTCTTTGATTCGGACGTAGGTGACCACGCCACGATAGTGATCGTATTTACTGTCGAAGACGAGTGCACGCAGTGGATCTGTCGGGCTCCCTTTCGGTGCAGGAATCCGATCGATAATGGCCTTGAATACGCTTTCAATACCGATGCCTGCCTTACCACTGACTCGCAGGCATCCTTCTGTGTCGAGACCCACCACGGATTCGATTTCATCAAGGACTTCGTCAACCCGAGTGACCGGAAGATCGATTTTGTTCAGAACCGGAATAATTTCCAGGTTAGACTCGATCGCCGCATAAGCATTGGCAACCGTCTGGGCCTGCACACCCTGAAAGGCGTCAACCAGTAACAATGCCCCTTCGCAAGCAGCCAGACTGCGCGAGACTTCGTAGTGGAAGTCGACGTGTCCAGGCGTATCGATCAGATTCAACTCATACTTCTGGCCATCGAGCGTGTAGTTGATGGCGACCGCTCGTGCCTTCACCGTGATCCCTCGTTCACGTTCGACCTTCAGGTCGTCGAGAATTTGTTCACGGAATTCACGTTGAGTAATTGCCCCGCTCTTCAGCAACAGCTGGTCTGCAAGCGTACTCTTGCCGTGGTCAATATGGGCAATGATCGAAAAATTACGAATAAACCGCTGGTCAAACATGGGCAATCAAAACAGGAAGGAGGAGTCTGGCAGGAAACGCTCGTGATCGTCAAAAATACGCTCGATCGATTAAACGGCCGAACGTCCTGATTCTATAGTGAAACCGTCCCAGCCGGAATAGAGACCCCATTGACCGGATAAAAAACCGCCTTGAATTTCGATTGATGCGTCAGGAATTTTGGCCAGACCAAGTTTTTTATGCCGTATTTCGTGAAATCTCACGACGAAAACCCAGGGATCAGGCCCAGAGTTCGGCGACAGGAGCATGGGGGACAAGCGGAATCGTCTCTTGCTCGTAGATTATTGATTGCGCCGCTCCGTCGATGCCGCACCAATTAAGCAACGTTGCCGTCAGTTCACCCGGTTCGACCGGTCGTTCCAGCGGTTCCGCGGCAGAGGAATCGCTCGAACCGATCACTTTTCCACCGGCGACTTTTCCACCTGCAACAATTGCAGACCAGCATGAAGGCCAGTGGTCTCGTCCCATATTTTCGTTGACATGAGGAGTTCGCCCGAATTCGCTCGTCGCAACGACCAGCGTGTCGTCCAGAATTCCGCGTTGGGACAAGTCATCCAGTAAGCCCGACATTGCATGATCGAATTCGGGGCAAAGTTTTGCCTGATAATCAAATAACGTCGCCCCCCCACAATTTTTATCACCGTGGCAATCCCACGTGATCCGATCTTTCAACGAATCGAATAAATTGACGGTAACACAGCGCGTTCCGTGTTCAACGAGCTGTCTGGCCTTCAGCAGCAATCGACCGAACTCGGTGTCGCCGTACATTCGCCGGATCGAATCGGGTTCGTCTACGAGGTCCTTTGTCGCAAGTTGAGGTTCCCATTCACTACCCAGGACTCCTGACTGTTGCCCCTGATAGGTGGCAACACCTGTATCACCGAGAAGTTGTGGAAGAATCACGTTCGAGGCATAACCATTCTTTGAGGGGACGTTGCTCGCGACAAGACTGCCCCAATTTGGAAACTTGATCCCATTAATCGACAGTCGGCCAGTCTGCAACAACTGGAGGCCGGTCTCGTGGATGGGGGCGGCCGTATGGTTCAGTGAGCGAATGACTGCAAAACGATTGGATCGTTGTGCCAAACCTGGCAGTGATTCTCCAAACCGCACCCCCGGCACCGCGGTTTCGATTGACTTAAACGGACCACGAATGGAGGCAGGAGCGTCAGGCTTGGGGTCAAATGTTTCCAGCTGGCTGACGCCGCCGGTCATCAGAATAAGAATGGCACGCCGATTTGAATTCGCCATAAGTGACGAGGCACGCGATGCACTGGATAGTCCGACCACAGTCAGGCCCCCTGCGCGCAGGAAGTCACGACGCGAAACACCGTCGGTATCGGTGATGTTTTCGGCCGCTAACATTCGAGATTCCCTTTTCCGACTCCAGTGCCAAATTGCCATTACAATGTACCGTCGCGAGATGAAGATGAAAACCACACTCTTGACATCGGCTGGTAACGGGCCGGTCATGCCTCTGATCCGGGACCCCGCCGGAGTATTGGGGCTGACTGGGCAAACCTGAGCGGCGTGCTTATCCTGCGGATCACAACGACTGCATCGAATTCACCATCGGCGAAGCGAACAGAAGAATCGGTAAAGTCAAGAATCGCTGTAGAAGCCAGAAACGAGGTCGCCCGAATACCAAAGGCAGAACCGAACGTTCGAATTCTGACAACAGGTTTAGCAACAAGGTCACAGAACCAAGATGATTCTCGATTTATTTAAACTTGATGGTCGCGTCGCGCTGGTGACGGGAGCCAGCCGGGGGCTCGGGCAGGCGATGGCCGCAGGACTTGCGGAAGCAGGTGCGGATGTTGTCGGTATCAGTCGCACGGGTGACTGGGCCGAACTTGAACAATTAGTTCGTGCGTCAGGTCGTCAGTTCTGGGGATTTTCCGCCGATCTTGGCCAACCGGCAGACCGAATTGGGTTAGTGGATCGAATTGTTGCTCAGGCAGGGCGGCTGGATATTCTTGTCAACAATGCCGGAATCTCGCATCGGCATCCTCCAGAAGAATATCCGCTCTTAGAATGGCATCAATTGTTCGAGGTACATCTTCATGCGTCGTTCGACCTGTCTCAGCAAGCCGCTCAGCACATGCTGGTTCGAGGCCGAGGAAAGATTATTAATATCGGGTCAGTGATGACGTTTGAAGGAGGGCTCAATATTCCGGCGTATGCCGCAGCAAAACATGGTTTGGCTGGGCTGACGAAATCCCTGGCCAATTCCTGGGGAAGACAAGGAATCAACGTCAACTGCATCTGTCCTGGCTATTTTGAAACGTCAATGTCACACGTTCTTCAAGACGACCCGGTCCGCGGTCCACAAATTCTGGATCGAATCCCTGTCGGTCGGTGGGGACAACCGGACGAGCTTGCAGGACTTTGTGTTTTTCTCGCTTCTGATGCATCGAACTATATGCATGGAAGTACCGTCGCGATTGACGGTGGATGGCTGTCACGATAACTAGAAAACTTCAGTCAACCCAACCGAGAAGTCGAGCGACGGAGGTTTTCGATGAATGCCCGAATTCCATTTCAAGCCGGTCAGTTTCCTCAGACGCGCATGCGCCGGACGAGGCAATTCGAATGGTCTCGTCGTTTAATGCGCGAGAACCAGCTCACCGTCAACGACTTGATCTGGCCCATCTTTGTGCAATCCGGTACAGGACAAAAAACTCCAATTGCTTCGATGCCGGGGGTTTTTCGATTGTCAATCGATCTGCTGGTCGAAGCGGTGAAGCATGCGGCGGACCTGGGCATTCCAGCCGTTGCTGTTTTTCCTGCAACGGAACCTTCGCTCAAGAATGAATCTGCGACCGAAGCAATCAATCCTGACAACCTTGTCTGTCGTGCAGTTCGCGCAATCAAGGCTGAGCAGCGAGATCTGGGGATCATCTGCGACGTCGCACTGGACCCCTATACCTCGCATGGACAAGACGGTCTCGTGCGAAATGGCTACGTCGTGAATGATGAGACACTTGAGATGCTTTGTCAGCAAGCGGTCGTTCAGGCTCAGGCGGGCTGCGACGTGATTGCTCCTTCTGACA
>JBAXBD010000098.1:0-12937 GCA_037142165.1 Schlesneria sp.
CTCATGCATTTCATAGAGCAGGACGGTTAGTCCACCTCGTTTAATCCGTTTGTGTAACGCAGCACGCGAGACGCACACGTAATCTGCAACCCATTCAAACGGTATCAATTCACCGTCGAACGAATCTTGCACTTCGTTCAACCACTGGATGAACGTGTTCTCCGGTCCAATTTCCCTGTAGACCCGAGTTCCCTCATCGATAGAAACAACCGCAGCTATCCCATTGACCATATTGATTCTTTTTTCGTACCGCTTGATTCGCGTATCGAACTCGATGTCGGTTTCCATTTTGTTAACCACTTCCTCAATCTATCGGACAGCTGCCAAACCTTACTAGAGCAGTTTACGGATTGGAAACCGTAAAAATAACCCTCCGCCACAGGTTTTCCGACTTTCTCAGTTTTTTAAAAAAAGCAACTATGCACACGAATCCAGTGTCGACCCTGTTTTGGCGTGCCCCTGACGGGTCGGGCTCTCCGCTGCGATGAAGACATCTCCGCTGCGATCCCTCACGCAAATGCACCTTGCACGAGGCCGCTTGTCTGACCGTCTTCGTCCGTCGCGGACAGGGAACCCCACACGAGCCCTAACCGCGACGGACGAAGACGGCAGATCGAAACCGGCAGGCATCGCCGTTCGCGCAGCTCAATTCGGATGGCTTCGCCGCTCAAGAGTTGTTTTAGAAGCCCTTCCGCTCGGGGCCAAATCCGGCATGATGTCCGTGTTGATTTGGTGGCAGTTGCGATCAGGTTTTAGGCGTTCGTTTTTTAGGCGGGTTTCCGTTCAAGATATGAAACGCAGCCAGTTTTATTACATGCCGCATGAAGAATTTTAGGATAATAACAATCGATTTCAATGCACAAATGCTCTAATTTTGACATTCCAGTTTCAAGTCGCCATATTGGCACGCATACCGAATCAAAATGACTTGCAATGAAGCGTGGATGGTCCGCGCTCGGTACAATTCACTGTTCGTGATTACAGATCCCGTTTTACTTTCAACATGGAGATCGACAATGGCTGCCTACACTGCTGAGTTCGCTGGTAAAGATTACGACGCCCAGTTTTCACAACTTGTGACTGCTGCGATTGGCGCATCCTCGCCTTGTACTTCCGCAATATTGATAGCAGCAAAAGATCCGGCTATCCGGAAACTCTACATCGAAAAGGTTCTCGCTGGCTCTGTACCAGAGGGCGTCCGTTGCCTCGATGACATTGGGATTCCAGAGCACCGCTCCGTGTTGTTCGAATTCTCTTGCCCTCACGGAACGGTCTGTCTAATCAAGCCATCGTTTCTTGTCGTTGTGAATGTCGTCTACGGCGTCGTTGAACACATTATCGACCCGTATATTCCCTTTTCAATTGCAGAAACAATGCTAGCCTCGGTCAGTATCGGTGTTGCAGTGGACGAATGGCAAATTGGCAACGGAAGTATTTCCTTCCGATTGCGCGCGACAGTGTCGTACGGCAACGACGATTGGCCCTTCATTGACTCGCGGTTCACCCTAACGACTTCATCACTCTGTGAAGAGAAACCAGAAGTCAGCAATCGCCTTTTCAAAGTGAAAGACATCAAGACTTGCGTGATCTTCTCAGAAGGTGTGATCGAATTCTGCTGCACGGCGCGATTCCGTCCGGTGCCGCAGTCAGAAACGCATATTTGCAAGAAGATATCGATTCCTGTCGCCGTGCGTTCCGCCTGCGGACCATGTGAATCAAAATAGGCGACGGAGAAACGGGGACAGGTCCAGTAAATCGCCGACGCGGAACCGGATCTGTCCCCTTTCTTTCGTAACAATGAGAACGAACTTTCGACAACACTTGAACGAATTGGGCATCTTCAGAATCAACTGGCCATACTCCGCACGGCGGTCACAAACCCTGTAACCTATCGGTTGTCATCGAGTGGATTTATCGCCGAGATTGATCGAACGCAACTTGCCGTTCGTGAATATTTAGCACTCTGGCACCATTCTCGCGGGCAGGGTGGCGAGGCTAATCAGTCGCCCAGTTCGCGGATCAAAACGACCCCGAAATCCACCAACCCGACCCTTTCTCCGTCTTTTTCGACGATTTGTTGGGCGTCGTTGTTGCTCACCAATTACCAGAACCGTTGCACGCTGTAGGCGTCAAATTGAGTGTCAGCGCTGACGATCGGGATATTTTCAGTCAACGCCTGGGCGAGCAGTAGTCGGTCGAAGGGATCTTTGTGATGCAATTCCATAGTTGTGAGTAGTGCCGTGTGTTTTGGCAGGATTGGGAGAATTGTGATGTCGTTGGCGGAAATATGTGTTTCCATAAACGACTGATACGGTTGCGGAAGTGAATACTTGCCCAACTTAATTTTGATCGCGATCTCCCAATAACTTGCCGGGCTGACCTCGATATCGTGGTTCGGGTCTGAGATTAGGCGATTCGCCCCGGCACTCAGTTGAGGATCATCGAGGATGAACCACAGAAACGCATGAGTGTCGAGCAGAAGCCTCACTACATGTACTCCTCAAACCCGCTCAAATGTTCGTCGTCTTCGACGAGAATTGTCAGCAAACCTTTTGCGCTACCTGCCTTTCGGGGTTTGCGTAGCGGTGGTTCTTCGGCCTGCAAACGGGCAATCGGCTGATGATTGCGAGTAATCACCAGGAACTCACCCGATGCCAAGTGATCGATCAGTTCCGGCAAATTGGCCTGAGCCTCTTCGAGAGTCACAGTCGTCATTTTTCAATCACTTTCTGACCAACGAGGCCAATCAATCACGCAACTCACGCGTATATTTCACGGCGACATCCACCGTCCCGACCCTCTTTCTTGTCTCCTCACGCATGAAATCCATCCGCTCCCACGACTTCCTCATTTCTTCGGGGTCATGAGGTTCGCCCCTCATCAACTTGGCGATGAGTTCATCGAACTGTTGTTTCGTGACTTCGGTGCTGATGGTTTTTTTGGGCATATCTCGATTGTCGGCAGACTTGGCGCGAACGTCAACTGAAATCTGCCACGTCTACAATCCGCCTGAAACTGACGTCAATGGGGACGGTCTCCGAACTTTGCAAGTTCGGAGACCGTCCCGTTGTTAATTTGCGAGTGCCTTTTCTTCCCAATAACCGATTTCGACGCCGACATCATGTTTCGGCTCTCCCCCCATTAATCCCCCCACTAATGCACGAAAGCTGCGTTTTAGCAACGTCTTGTCGAAGCATAGTCAAAAAGAAAACCCCTGCAAAACAGGGGTTTTCTCAAGCATTTGGAACGCGTTGGGAAAGCGAACAAGTCTTCGGAACCGAGGGTTTGAGGTTCGAGTCCTCACGGGTGCATTTCTTTTTTCACATTCATGGCCGAAAAGCGATGCCATGATGACCAATGATGTCGAGTTCGGCCGGAGTGTCGTGCAGTTAACGCTGATGTGCCGAGCCTTGGCAGCGCTGCGGTGCGAACTCTATCCCATAATCCGCGGTAGTTTGTATTGCTTGCGGAGGGTTCCCGAAGAGGAAATCAGGCAAGTGCAACCCGCGATCGACGTCGACACAGGTCGAGATGAACTTGCAAGAAGACACACACTAGCCTGAAAACATCGACATGGACGCATTGTCGTTTATCACTCAAAAGTGAAAACACGCCTCCAAAGCGGTCCGGGGTTTTAATTTCTAAGGGGTCAAAGGTCCGGTACATCAGCCTTGGCTGATATTTTAGATTCTTGAGAATTCTGAAGATCTGCTGAAATTTGTGGATTGAATTGATTGAGCTCAGTAGGATGTCCGGTGAACCTCGATGGATCGGCGGTGTCCCGTTTAAGAGCAATTGCGGCCAGACTCAATCAACGAAGGACGTTCTCATGACTCGCGCCGACCTGACTGACATCACATTTGTCCTTGATCGTTCCGGTTCCATGCAATCGATCAAGTCGGCGACAATCGAATCGTTTAATCGCTTCGTTCATTCCCAACGGACAGGTGACGGGTCGGCCCAGATGTCGCTCGTGCAGTTCGATGACCATTACGAACCGAACTATCAAGCGGTTCCGATCGAAAAGACACCTGATTTGAACGAAGTGACATACGAACCTCGCGCGAGTACCGCATTGCTGGACGCGATGGGCCGAACCATTCAACTGACCGGCGAGAGACTCAGGGACATGCCGGAAAACGAGCGTCCTGGAACAGTTGTTTTCGTCACATTGACCGATGGTTATGAGAATGCCAGTCGTGAATACACCTTGCAGCGCGTCAACGACATGATCCGCGAACAGCGAGACAAATATTCATGGCAGTTTATCTTCCTGGGTGCCAACCAGGACGCCATCGCCACTGCGGCACAAATGGGAATGGGTGCGGGGCAGGCGATGACCTTTGCGGCGTCGCCAAAGGGAACATACGGAGCCCTTCATGCGTTCGATAAAAAAATGCACCTGATGAGAACTTCGAAGAGTTTTGGATTGGCCGATGCCATTGTCGAATTCGACGAGGCCGATCGAAATGCCGCTGCAGGTGAATTGCTCATCTAACGTTTTTGACGTTGAATCCGATTGGCAAACAACTCTTTGTAAATCACAAACGACGATTTCGAAAAACTTGAAGCCGTTGCGCCTTAAGTTGCGCGTCGTTAAGCTGATACGCTATACTGAGGCAGGAATTTTTGAAGTCCACAGGTGTCAGAAAATTTCACACCGGGCTTCGATATTCTCATCTCGTAAATTTTTGTCGCTCAGCCTGAACACAAGGCCAACGCATGGAACAGAAAGAATCGCAATCCTCAAGCGATCGTGTTGCCAGGATCGTCGCCGACTATTTCCTCGCATTGGAGCGAGGAGAGAAGTTAGATCGAGATCTGCTGCTTCAAAAGCATAGTGACATTGCAGATAAACTTAAGCCCTATTTTGATCCTGAATTTCAATTCTCGCAGATCACCGCTGAGGATGCGACTCGCCCGAATATGGAGAGCAAACGACCGAATGGCTCAATGGAAGAGCAGCCTCCTCACGCGCTGATCATGAGAATTCAGTCTCCAGGTGTGGCGATCATCCCAGAAACCAATGGTGACGTCGAAATTGACCGTGTGCCTGCTCAGGAAATTACACATGTCCCGCCAGCACAGCCGGCAACCGCAGTCGCTCATCTTGACAATATTAATGTCAAATTGACTCCAATTCAGGATGTCGCATTTATCGACCGCTACGGCGTTGAGCGAATTTTAGGCAAAGGTGGGTTCGGAACCGTTTATCTGGCATGGGATGAAAAGCTGGTTCGACACGTGGCAATTAAGGTGCCACATGCTTATCTCGTCAGCCTCCCTTCCTATGCCGAGACTTATCTGACTGAGGCCCAAATTGTCGCCGGCCTCGATCACCCCCACATCGTCCCTGTTTATGATGTGGGAAGTACAAAGGACTACCCATTTTACATCGTCTCAAAGTACATTGATGGTTGTGACCTCGCCACAAGACTGAAGCAGTCTCGTTTACCGATTCACGAAACTGTTGAGATCGTCGCGACGGTGGCCGACGCCTTACACTATGCCCACAGACAAGGCCTTGTTCATCGGGACATCAAGTCTGCAAACCTGCTGCTCGACAAAAGCGGTCAGCCTTTTGTCGGCGATTTCGGGATGGCGCTTCGAGAGCAGGAATTTGGGACAGGACCTGGGTACGCAGGAACCCCTTCTTACATGAGCCCCGAGCAGGCACGCGGAGAAGGGCACCGGGTTGATGCCCGTTCGGATATCTTCAGTCTCGGAGTCGTCCTGTACGAATTGCTGGCCAGACGACGACCGTTTCGAGGAAGTTCTGAACCGGAAATCCTGGAACAAATCACAAATTACGAGCCTCGTCCACCTCGGCAGCTCGACGAAAATATACCAAAAGAACTCGACCGCATCTGTCTCAAGGCTCTTTCAAAACGTGCCTCTGAACGCTACTCGACAGCGAAGGATATGGCCGAGGACCTTCGAGCTTTTTTAGCCGATCAAAAAATTTCGACGACGAAAGATTTGACCGCTCCGTCAGTGGTCAGTGCAATACCGCCCCTTACAATTTTGGGCCTAGCAAGCACATCCGATTCGATCACGATTCCTAGTGTAAGCAGTCAGCCGATTAAAATCGTGCCGAGAGGTTTGCGTGCCTTTGATTCCAAAGATTCCGAGTTTTTTCTTGAACTACTTCCGGGACCACGCGATCGCGACGGGTTGCCCAACACGATTCGGTTCTGGAAAACACAGATTGAAGAACTCGACCCAGACAATACGTTTTCAGTCGGATTGATTTACGGACCATCAGGATGCGGAAAGTCGTCGCTGGTCAAAGCGGGCCTGTTACCGAGGTTGTCCGAGAACGTGATTACCGTTTACGTGGAAGCCACAGCAAATGAGACAGAAAAACGACTTTTAAATGGCATTCGAAAAAAATTCCCTGCATTACCCGAAGAACTGGGACTCAAAGAAACGTTGGCAGTGCTGCGCCGTGGACAAGCGATCCCTTCAAGTAAGAAAGTCGCGATCGTTATCGATCAGTTCGAGCAATGGCTTCACGCCAATTTGGAAGTGCCCAATAACGAACTGGTTCAAGCGTTACGTCAGTGTGACAGCCGACATGTCCAATGCATCGTCATGGTGCGTGACGACTTTTGGATGGCCGCAACCCGTTTCATGCGTGAACTGGAGATCCGCCTGATCGAAGGGAAGAACTCTGCAGCGGTAGATGTCTTCCCGTTAAGTCACGCAAAGAAAGTACTCGCCGCGTTTGGCCGCGCGTTTGGAATATTGCCCGAGAACTCTGGTGAAACGGTTCCCGAACAAAAACAGTTCCTGGAACAAACCGTTTCCAGTTTAGCACGCGATGGAAAAGTGGTCCCAGTCCGTTTGGCATTGTTTGCCGAAATGATGAAGGGAAAGGCATGGACCCCAACAACACTTAAACAAGTGGGTGGAGCCGAAGGAGTCGGCGTCACGTTTCTTGAAGAAACTTTCAGTGCGACGACCGCACCACCCGAAAACCGCTATCATCAGCAAGCCTCAAGGAGCGTACTCAAATCTTTGCTTCCTGAGTCCGGCACAAACATCAAGGGGCACATGCGATCCAGGAATGATTTGATGGAGGCTTCTGGTTATGGATGTCGTCCAAAGGACTTTGAAGAACTAATCCGCATCCTCGACAGGCAACTCCGGTTAATCACTCCGACAGACCCGGAAGGCAAAGACGATGCCGGAACGTCCAATTTGCAAGCAGGTGCACAATACTACCAATTAACTCACGATTACCTGGTTTCGCCATTGCGAGAATGGCTCACGCGCAAACAAAAAGAAACCAGGCGTGGGCGAGCGGAGTTGTTATTGGCCGACCGCGCGCGACTTTGGGATGCACGTCGCGAAAGAAAACAATTGCCAGCCTGGTCAGAATGTATAACGATCTTTGCATTCACGCGGTCGTCGCTTTGGACCGAAACGGAAAAAACGCTGATGAAGTCGGCCTGCCACCACATCCTCATGCGGTGGTCGGCGGCATTCCTTCTTATTGGAGCGGCGATCGCCATCGTTGTCGAAGTACGTGGGCAAAAGCGAGCCGAAAAGCTCATTGCAGATCTCCGTCAGGCTGAATCAAACAAAGCTGCTGACATCTTCACGGATCTTCGCGCTTTCAAATGGTGGGCAGTTCCGCAGTTGCACGCAATGTCAACAACTTCGATGAGCGAAGATCTGCATCGCGAACTGGCACTGCTTCACCTCGAGGGGAAAGCTCACGATCTGCAGAACCTCATGAAACTGATTCACGAATTAACCCCTGAGCAAGCGAGACTCGTATCCCGTGAAATTCGCCCCGTTTATACCGAGGCAAAAGAACATCTCTGGAATCAATTACAGAGAGCCGACCGTCCACGCGAAGTTCTGTCTGCAGCGACAATTGTCGCTGCCCAGGACAACGCCAACCCGCTTTGGGAAGAAGCCGCTGGAGGAATCGCCGAACAGATTGTTCTTTTACCTCCCAGCGAGGCTGTGACATGGCTGGATAACCTCTTGCCGATTGGTCGTTATCTGGTTCCATCCCTGCGCGCAATCTTCACACGAGTCGCACATGACGAACACCAGGATAGCCAACAAACCTACGTGGCAGCATTGGGGCTGGCAAAGTATCTTCGACGGGAAACGACGACGTTGTTTCATTTCGTGGTCGAATACGCTCGTCATGGACCAGAGTTTCACTGCTTGCTTACACCGTTGTCTGAAGCTCGCGATAAGTCGCTAGGCGACGTTCAGAAACTTATTGAACTCGGTGAGCTTCACGGGGCAGATCAGCGAAGTAACGCCGCTCTGATTGCATTGATGCTTGGTGATTCGGCAATGCTTCGCAAGGAGTTACAATCCAGCCCCGATCAAACAGTCCGGTCGACCCTGATTCATGCAATATCCCAACTTGAAATACCTCCGTCGGACGTCATTTCGCTGCTGGAAACGGAGACGGTTCCCAGCGTACGCGCCGCTTTGTTACTAAGCCTGGGAGAGTATTCTCGCCAAGGGATTCCTGAAAAGCTGGTAAACCGACTTGCCTTGCAATTACAGCGATTTTTGAATGATCCTGACGCCGAAACTCACAGTGCTGGCCGATGGCTCGCTGGACGCTGGGGAATTGCGGAAGAAATAAAGCCCTTCACAAGTCCATTAAAACCAACCAGTACATGGTACACCAGTACGGAACGACACGACATGCTCATCGTTCGAGCTTGCTGCGATCATGATTTTGCAATTTCGGCAACGGAAATCACAATCAGCCAGTACCGTCGTTTCAATCCAGATTATGACACCCAATGTGGCAATGACCTTCCTCAGTTTCTCGATCCGAACGAGCTTGATCAGTGCCCTGTCATTTATGTCAGCCTTTATGACGCGATGCAGTACTGCAACTGGCTGACACTTCGTGAAGGACTTGAGGAGAGCCAATGCTGCTATGAAGAACTGGGCGACGGACGATTGTTCGCCAAACCGGGTCACCTAACGCTTGCAGGATACCGCCTGCCCGATTTTGCCGAATGGCAATGCGGTTGCAGAGCCAGTTCGAAATCCCAATTCAGCTTTGGCAATAGCCTGCGTCACTTACCGAAGTATGCATGGTATTTCAGTAATTCCCGCAACGACGGACTGCATCGAGCTCACGCGGTTGGCACGACCAAACCGAATTCGTTTGGACTGTTTGACATGTATGGGAATGTCTGGGAGTGGACAACGAATAAGGCGCACGAAAACATGTCGCTGTTGTGCGGCGGCTCGTGTGATAATGACCCCGTCGATTTGTGGCCAGTCGAACGCGAGAAATATCGTGCGCCTGAGTCCCGGGAAATTCGAGTTGGCTTTCGGATTGCACAAACAATAACCCGGCGGCGACCGTAGTGTTGAAGATTTTGCCGATCACTCTCAAAAGCCCTCAATTCAGGACATGTTGCTTTTTCTGGCTTGCCAGATTGAAGTTTCGGGAATGATCTCGCGAGCGGGAAATAGTTCATCCACAAGCTCGATGACTCCTGGAAACCCTTCGTTATAGTCATGACCACAAAAGAGCCCCCCCAATTTGACCTTCGGAATCCACGCCGACAAATCCTTGGCGAGCCCTTCGCGCGAATGGTCCGCGTCAAAGTACACAACATCAACCGAAGCGTCGGGAACCAGACGACTTGCCTCAGAAGTGTCCAGCCGCACAACTTCTATCCTTAAGTCCTCTCGCAAACGCTTTATACCCGAGTAGACCGCTCGAAAATGATCTTGAACCCAGTCCTGTGAAGGCACAAAAGGAAGAGACGTCACTGTGGGAGTAAATGAATCAACCGCAATGAGCTTCGATCGACGTCGCAATCCCATCGCCACCGTGAAAAACGAACGTCCCTTCCAGACGCCAAGCTCAACCCAGACTGCACCACATGGAAGAGAACGAGCTGTTTGAAACAACCACTCCAGTTCACTCGCCGTCGTCCAGCCATGTATTGTCTCAGCTGTCGCTAACGTCATCTCGAGATCCATGCGATTACTTTCTGGAGGTCCTGTACGAAATTCGTATCGTCACATATTAGTGGAAATTACTCTTCGAATGGCTCGAAGAGTCGCTCGATCACATAGCCCGATGGTCGATTAACCTCAGTTCCAATTTGGACTTCGATTTCATCTACCGAAGAAGGAAGGACGTTTCGACCGATATATCTGCGGCTTTCAACAATGTCGCAAGGAAACGGTGCTAATCCGGCAAGAACATTGCGGTATGTCCACTGAATGTGTTCATACCCGTATCGGTGTGGCAGAATTTTGAAACCGCCAACTTTTGCCAAAACCTCACGTGTCATCGTCAACAGCAAACCCAGTAATCCACTCGAAGCTGAGACCAGAGTACCGTTGCAAGCCACAAGTTGATCGTATGGGTTATGCACGTACCAGCTAAAATGTTGAATCCCTGACCGGTGCATCGCCGTGACATAGGCCTCGTCCCAACCCTCGTGGAAGATGATGTCATCTTCGGCCAGAAAACCGATGTCCGCATCGCATTCAGCCAGCAGGCGCAGGCAGGTGTTTTTCGCACGGCTGATGCCGCCGTTAACGGGTCTCCTTATCACATCGTAACGGCCAGAGGTAGCGAGATGATCCAGGAATCTGATGTGCTGGTCGCAAGTTGACCCATCGTCAACGATCATCACAGGGCCTCGATAACTTGTCTGTTCGAGCGACGCGATTGCATCTGGTAACCGTTGCCGCACGGCAATCGGCCGTTGGGAATCGACATAGGTCAGGATGACCAACGACGTTGATGCACTCATCGATAATCAAGGCTCCGGCAGCTATCAATCGTGGAAAACCGATCTGTGAGTTCAACGCCGTGCCGCTGAGCCAATTCCCGGAACAGGACTTCGGAATCTCCCTGCATTTCTCGGAAAAACACTGGTGGAGAATCATTCCCGCGAAGAAAAGCGAGTCGTTTCCACGGAAGAAAATGTGGATATGGAGCCTGTGGATCAACGAAACGAGATATCGCTTGATATGTGTGTGTTTCGTTCCAATAGGGGATGGGGCGTGGCGAGTAATGCTTGAGGACATCAGACGAGTGCCATCGGTCAACGACCATCATCACACACTCAGTACGGATCTGCTCCAGACTGAAATTTGCAAGCATCTGCGTTTGCGTCGCGAAGCCGGAATCAATGAGTAATTCGGAATCTTCTCGCAGCCAATCTGGTACGTCGATGACCATCCGGTGTGAAAGTTTGGTGACTGTCCGCAGGCCCTCGCGAGAAGCCCACCGAATTGCTTTGTGAAAGACAATCATGTCACCTGAAGTATGCCCCATCCGCCGGCGATTAGTCGTAAATTCCGCACCGTACTTTTCACAGATTTCGCGGTATCGTCGTTGGCTCTTTGAGGGCGAAGCGTCATCACAAACCAGTATTCGCGTCTCCTTCCCGCAATTTGCCCGTAGAACAGCCAGATTCAACTCAACCGCAAGCGTTCCAAACCTTTGCTTTCCCGGGTGAAGGCTGTCATAAGTGCCAATAGCGACCCCATACCCCGTCCCTCCTGCACGCGCATTTCCATTTAATAGACGTTGCCCCTCATGGTCACGGTATGGACACATCGTACTACACAACTCCGAAGTGACTCCCTGGAAAGAGACAATTCGAGGCGAACGACACATCCACCGACCCGGAAAAAACTCTGGCCCGCGCTGTTGGCATCGCGGCAACTCGTTCAATGTCATGGCGCACTGATAATGAGTGGTAGGAACTCGGCACTGTCGGAACACAAGCAATTGCTGCCAAACGGATTCCACTCACTATTTTTCTGCCAGGTATGTCGACACAATCCCAAGGCGTCGGATGGAATCGCGACCAGGATCGCTTGTACGACCCCATCCCGTTTCTCCACGGTTAATTCCCAAGTCCAATCACCGCTCGACTCGGATTTCCAGATTTGGCGCGAACGATCGATGCCCGATGACAACGAGTCCTGAAAACTTAAATGAAGTGGCAAGTCACCAAATGGGCTCTGGATTTCGGCTGAGTCGTCAATGATTTGGTCGGAACTTCCCTGAGACACGATGTACAAACGGGGTGCAAGCTGAAACGGTATCGGTGAAGTCTGGCTAAGTCCATTTCCAATTGCAAACGCCGCCCAAGTCTCCGGGCCGCTGGATAGCATAGAACTAAGCGGCATCTCAAGTGGATCACCGCTTGAAAACATTCTCACTGCCAATCCGAAACCGCTCGGCATTCGACTATCCCTTCTTAATCGCATCCCATGTTGACTCAAGGAATCCGTTCCACATTTGAATCAAAATACCGCACTCGGTTATTTCCAACAACCAACAAACAACAGTTTCTTGGACGATTGTCGTATTTAACCACGACTGAGTCAGACATTTGCCGATCACCGGTCGACGCGGCAGTGCTTGGACAAACCGGGATCGCCAGTGAAGCTCGTTACCGAACCCGGCTCATCTCATTCTGCCAGTTCCAAATAGGGGTCCAGCCCCATCGCTTTGCACATTTTTTCTCGACTGCGCTCCTGCTTCAGCAATTGCTTCCGCTGCTTGCGTTCATGATTTTCAATCGCCCGCTGCGTGTGGCGGAATGTTCGAATCCATCCTGGTGGAAGTTCGCCTTCCGCATCTGGAATCGCTTTCGCTCGCAATCGCTCAAGCTTTTCGAGCTTCAGGTATCGAAACAGTTCGTCCTCCAGCGAAAGCCAGAACTGGTATGAACCGGGATCACCCTGTCGTGCCGCTCGACCGACAAGCTGTCGGTCGATTCGTCGGTTGGTGTGCATTTCGGTCGCGATGACGTGTAGTCCACCATTCTTTCGAACGTCATCATGCAAAAGAATGTCGGTCCCTCGACCAGCCATGTTTGTGGCAATGGTAATGCGACCGGGCTGGCCTGCCTGGGACACGATTTCGGCTTCGGTTTCGTGAAACAGAGCATTCAGG